>JBKOXY010000362.1:0-5145 GCA_046725125.1 Pseudomonadota bacterium
CGCTCGCTCGTGACGGTCGAGGAGCTCGTCGATGATTTCGGGGAGCGCAGCGCCAACGCGGTGATCTTGCCGAGCTGGAGCGTGGGCGCCATCGCGTGCGTGCCTGGCGGCGCGCATCCCTCCTATGCGCACGGCTACTACAAGCGCGACAATGCCTATTATAAGGCGTGGGACGCGATCTCCCGCGACCGTGACGGCTTTCTGGCTTGGATGAAGACGAACGTGCTCGAGCAGGGACCGGAGGCTTTCGCCGTCCACTGCTCGCGGTTGCGCGCGGCGGCGGAGTGAACATGCCATGACCTACAGCGCCGGCGAGGTGATGACGATCGCTGCGGCGCGCGCGCTGCGCAACAGCGACATCTGCTTCGTCGGCATCGGCATGCCGTCGGCGGCCTGCAACCTCGCGCGCCTCACCCACGCGCCCGACATTACGCTGATCTACGAATCCGGCACGATCGCCACCAAGCCCGACGTGCTGCCGCTCTCGATCGGCGACGGCGAATTGTGCGACACCGCGCTCACCACCGTGGCGGTGCCAGAAATGTTCCGCTACTGGCTACAAGGCGGGCGCTTCACCGTCGGCTTCCTCGGCGGCGCGCAGATCGATCGCTTCGCCAACCTCAACACCACGGTGGTCGGTCCCTACGACAAGCCGAAAACGCGGCTTCCCGGCGGCGGCGGCGCGCCCGAGATCTCCAGCGCCTGCGGCGAGATCTTCATCATCATGCGCCAGGCGCCGCGCAGCTTCGTCGAGAAGCTCGACTTCGTCACCTCGTTCGGCCACGGCGAAGGCGGCGACCATCGGGCGCGCATGGGGCTTGTGACCAAGGGTCCGACCAAGCTCGTCACCGATCTCGCCATCTTCGAGCCCGATCCCGTGACCAAGGAGATGACGGTCACCTCGATCCATCCGGGGGTGACGCGCGATGCGATCAAAGCCAACACCGGTTGGCCCGTGCGCTACGCCGCCGATGTGACCGAGACGCCCGCGCCGACCGAGCAGGAATTGTCCGTGTTGCGGGAGTTGCACGCGCGCACCGCGCGCGCACACGGCGAGGCGGCCTGAGTTGAGACGAGAGGAACGAGTTTTGACATGACCGACACACGCGACGTCTTTCTCTGTGATGCGGTGCGCACTCCGATCGGGCGCTATGGCGGGGCGCTCGCCAAGGTGCGCGCCGACGATCTCGCCGCCGTCCCGATCCGGGCGCTCCTCAAGCGCCATCCCGAGGTCGACTGGGCGGCGCTCGACGAGGTCGTGTTCGGCTGCGCCAATCAGGCGGGCGAAGACAATCGCAACGTGGCGCGCATGGCGCTCTTGCTCGCGGGGCTGCCCGATTCCATCCCTGGCATCACCGTCAATCGGCTGTGCGCCTCCGGCCTCAATGCCATCGGCGACGCCGCGCGCGCCATTCGCTGCGGCGAGACGGAATTCGCCATCGCCGGCGGCGTCGAATCGATGACGCGCGCCCCGTTGGTCATGGGCAAGGCGCAGGAGGCTTTCCCGCGCGGCGCCGAAATCCACGACACCACGCTCGGCTGGCGCTTCGTCAATCCCGTGATCAAGGCGCAGTACGGCATCGACTCCATGGCCGAGACCGGCGAGAACGTGGCCGAGGAATACCAGGTCTCGCGTGCGGACCAGGACGCGTTCGCGCTGCGCTCGCAGCAGCGCGCCGGCAAAGCGATGGCGGCGGGCTATTTCGCCGAAGAGATCGTCCCGGTCGAGGTCGCGGGCAAGGGCGGCCCCGTCACGGTCGAGAAGGACGAGCACCCGCGGCCGGAGACGACGCTCGAAGGCCTGGGCAAGCTCAAGCCCATCGTGCGCAACGGCGGCACGATCACCGCCGGCAACGCTTCGGGAATCAACGATGGGGCGGCGGCGGTGATGCTGGCTTCGGCGGACGCGGCCAAGCGTCATGGCCTCACGCCGCGCGCGCGCGTGCTCGGCATGGCCGCGGCGGCGGTGCCGCCGCGGGTCATGGGGATCGGTCCGGTGCCCTCGACCCGCAAGCTGATGGCCCGCCTCGGCCTCAAGATCGGCGATTTCAACCTGATCGAGATCAACGAGGCGTTCGCTTCGCAGGGGCTCGCCTGCCTGCGGCAACTCGGCGTCGCCGACGACGCCGAGCACGTCAATCCCCATGGCGGCGCGATCGCGCTCGGGCACCCGCTCGGGATGTCGGGGGCGCGCCTTGCCCTGACCGCGGTCCACGGCTTGCACAAGCGGGGCGGCAGGCTCGCGCTCGCCACCATGTGCGTCGGCGTGGGGCAGGGCGTTTCGCTCGCGCTCGAGCGCGTCTAGAACGCCAGCGACGCGAGCGAATTTAAAGGAAACGCCGCGGTGGCGATGAGTCCAGGCTATATTCCCTTTCACCCCAACCCGTCGAAGCCGACATATGCTCCGCCGGCGGGTGCGGTCGATGCGCACTGCCACGTGTTCGGCCCGGAAAGCAAATTTCCCTACGCGCCCGAGCGCAAATACACTCCTTGCGACGCGCCCAAGGAAAAGCTGTTCACGCTGCGCGACTTTCTCGGTTTCGACAAGAACGTGATCGTGCAGGCGTCGTGCCACAGCAAGGACAATCGGGCGATGATCGACGCGCTCGAAAGCTCCAACGACAAGGCGAGGGGCGTCGCCTTCGTCGGCGAAGAGGTCGCCGACGCGGAACTTGAGGCGATGGATCGCGCCGGCGTGCGCGGCGTGCGCTTCAACTTCGTGCGACGCCTGGTCGATTTCACGCCGCGCGAGGTTCTCAACCGCATCGCCGCAAGAGTCACCCCGCTTGGGTGGCATATCGTCGTCTATTTCGAAATGGCGGACCTGCCCGAGCTCGAATCGTTCTTCACCGCACTGCCGACGACGGTGGTCGTCGATCACATGGGCACGCCCGACGTGAAGAAGGGCGTCGCTCACCCGGAGAACCAGCGCTTCCACCGCCTGATGGAGCGGCACAGGAATTTCTGGGTCAAAGCGACCTGCCCGGAACGGATGACGATCGCCGGGCCGCCCTACGACGACGTGGTGCCCTTCGCCAAGCGCCTGGTCGAGCAATTCCCCGACCGCGTCATCTGGGGGACGGACTGGCCGCATCCCAACATGAAGAAAGCGGCGCCCGACGACGGGGCGCTGGTCGACTATATCCCGAGGATCGCGCCCACCGCGGCGGCCCAAAAAGCGCTGCTGGTCGACAACCCGATGCGGCTTTACTGGAATTAGAATCGTTCAAGCCGCGACCTCGGGCTACGTTGCGAACGCGCCTTGAGCTATTATTGTGTGAGGCCGATATCAGGAGCAGCATCGAGCGCCCGGTTTGGCGGGAACCGGGCGGCGGAATGGAGGAAGCCGATGGCACGGGCGCAGCAGGACTATGACGACATCCCCGGCACCTTCGTGTTCGACGCCGAGCGCTCGCGCCAGGGCTACGGTATCAACATGTTCTGCATGTCGCTGATGAAGGACGAGAACCGCAAAGCCTTCAAGGCGAACGAGGCGGAATACCTCAAGAAGTTCAATCTCACTCCGGCGCAGACCGACGCCATCCTCAAGCGCGACTATAACCGGATGCTGGAGCTCGGCGGCAACATCTATTTCACCGCCAAGCTCGGCGCCACCGACGGCCATTCGTTCCAGCATCTCGCCGCGCTCATGACCGGCTCCTCGCAGCAGGATTACGCCGCGATGATGCTGGCCGGTGGCCGCTCGGTGGAAGGCAACCGCAGCAGGTCGGGCAAGGGCAAGCCCGCCAAGTCGAAATCCAACAAGTCAAAATCCAACAAGTCGAAATCCAAATCGTCAGCAAAGCGGAAGTGAGCCGTGGCAAAGATCATCGCAGGAGTGGGCTCGTCGCATGTGCCGGCTATCGGCGCGGCGCTCGACAACGGCAAGACCGAGGAACCCTACTGGAAGCGGGTGTTCTCGGGCTTCGAGAAATCCAAGCAATGGATGGCGAACACCAAACCGGACGTCGCCATCGTGGTCTACAACGACCACGCCTCCGCGTTCTCGGTGGAGATGATCCCGACCTTCGCGCTCGGCTGCGCGGCGGAGTTTCCTCCCGCCGACGAGGGCTGGGGGCCGCGGCCGGTCCCGACGCTCAAGGGTCATCCCGCGCTCGCCGCCCACATCGCGCAATCCGTCATTCTCGACGAATTCGATCTCACCATCGTCAATAAGATGGAGGTGGATCACGGCCTGACCGTGCCGATGAACCTGTTGTTCGGCACGCCGAAGGAGTGGCCGTGTCCGGTCATCCCGCTCGCCGTCAACGTCGTGATGTATCCGCCGCCGACCGGACACCGCTGCTACATGCTGGGCAGGGCGATCCGCAAGGCGGTCGAGTCCTACCCCGAAGACCTGAAGGTCGTCATCTTCGGCACCGGTGGGTTGTCGCATCAGATCAGCGGCCCGCGCGCCGGCCTCATCAACAGCAAATGGGACAAGAGCTTCCTCGACAACCTCACCAAGGACCCGAAGAAGCTCACGCGCATCCCGCACATCGACTACATGCGCGAGGCCGGCGCCGAAGGCATCGAAATGGTGATGTGGCTGATCATGCGCGGCGCGCTCGACGACAAGGTGGACGAGGTCTACCGCTTCTACACCGTGCCGGCCTCGAACACCGCGGTCGGGCACATCATTCTCGAGAACAGGCGCAAGGCCGCGAGCAAGGGCAAGCGCGCCCCCGCCGCCAAGAGCAGGCAGGCGGCCGCCCGCAAGGCCGCTCACCGCATCGCAAGCAAGGGACAACGATGAAAATTTGTGTCGCCGGCCAGGGCGCGTTCGGTCAAAAACATCTCGACGCGCTCAAGCGCATTGCCGACGTCGAGGTGACGTCGCTCGTGGGCGGCAATCAGGACGCCACCGCCGAAGTCGCCAAGAAATACGGCATCCCCCATCACACCGGCGATCTTTCCGAGGGCATCAAGCGTGCCGACGCGGTGATCCTGACCACGCCGACCAAGATGCACTTCCGGCAGGGCGAGCAGGTGATGCGCGCGGGCAAGCACGTGCTGGTCGAAATCCCGGTCACCGACAGCGTCGAGGACGCCGAGCAATTGGTCAAGATCGCGAAGGAGAGCGGCGTCGTCGCCATGGGCGGGCATGTGCGCCGCTTCAATCCGAGCCATCAGTGGGTTCACAAG
>JBKOXY010000265.1:0-10814 GCA_046725125.1 Pseudomonadota bacterium
GACGGCGCCGCGCGCGGGTCCGCCGACCGGCAAGCCGATCCAGGTGCAGCTCACCGCGCTCGATTCCGCGGCCCTGCCGGCGGCCGCCAACAAGGTCGCGGCCATCTTGGCCGCGCGCAGCGACATCCGCGACCTCGACGACGGCCAGCCGCTCCCCGGCATCGACTGGAAGGTGGAGGTCGACAAGTCGGAGGCGGCGAAATACGGCGCCGGCATCAACACCGTCGGCAGCGCGGTCCAACTCGTCACCAACGGCCTCAAGGCGACCGAATACCGGCCGGTCGACAGCGACAAGTCCGTGGACATCCTGGTACGCTTTCCGCCCGAGCGCCGCAGCCTCGACCAGATCGACGACCTGCGCGTGCAGACCCAGATGGGGCACGTGCCGATCGGCAATTTCGCGCAGCGCGTGCCGGCGTCGCGCGTTGGCTACATCAATCGCGTCAACGGCAACCGGGTGATGACGGTGTCCGCCAACCTGGCCGAAGGCGTGCAGAGCGCCCAGGTGCAAGCGGAGATCGCGCGCGATCTCGCCCAGACCGATCTCGGCGCCGGTGTCATCTTCAAGCTCAAGGGCGAGGACGAGGAGCGCGCCAAGGCGTCGGCGTTCCTGCTCAAGGCGTTCGGCACCGCGATCTTCCTTATCTTCGCGATCCTGCTCGCGCAATTCAACAAGCTGACCTCGGTCGGCCTGGTGCTCACCGCGGTCGTGCTCTCGACCTTCGGCGTGCTGCTGGGGCTACTGGTCATGGGCCAGCCTTTCGGCGTGGTGATGACCGGCATCGGCGTCATCGCGAACGCGGGCGTGATCGTGAACAACAACATCGTGCTGATCGATACCTATGACCGGCTGCGGCGCGAAGGCGTGGCCGCCTACGACGCCATCATCGAGACCTGCCGCGAGCGCGTGCGCCCGGTCGTGCTCACCGCCGTGACCGCGATCCTGGGCGTGCTGCCGATCGCATTCGGCATGAACGTCGAATTCCTCTCGCGCGAGATCACGCTCGGCGCGCCGGCGACGCAATGGTGGATCAATCTCTCGACCGCCATCGTCTTCGGGCTCGGCTTTGCGACCGCGCTCACGCTGATCGTCACGCCGGCGGCGCTGATGGCGATCGCCAATCTGCGCGAGCGCCGCCTGCGTTGGTGGACGGCGCTGCGCGGCTGGCGGTGGCGCACGCCCGCGTTCGGGCGATCGTAAGCGCCGACGCGGCAAATTCAGCTGTCGTCACCGCGAGGGGCACCCCGCGACGCAAGCGCCGCGGGGACCCCCATAACCATCGGTGCTGGAACTATGGGTCTCCGCTTTCGCGGAGACGACAGCAGCGGCAAGATGTCGTGCCGATCAGACGGGTTTGGCATCACTCCGGCTCGATCCCCGCGTCTTTCACCACCTGCGCCCATTTCTTGATCTCGGCGGGAATGAATTGGGCGAGCTCATCCGGCGTGCTGGTCCAGAGCGTGATCGCGAGCGCATTCATCTTGCCCTGCTAGCGCGCCCGGCTCGCAAAAGGCGAGGGCATTCGCGGCGCAGAGCCAGTGGCGCTGATACCCCGCGCCGCATTTACCGCAGCCGGCGCGATATGCGACATTGGCGAGCGAGAGACGTTATCTCGCCCGCGATGCCGGCGTAGGCGCGGGCAAGGAGACGCGAATGTCGAGATATCCCGCGTTGATTGCCGCCGCGGCCGCGCTGTTTGCGGTGTCGCCGGCGCTCGCCCAGCAGGACCCCGCGGCCGATTATCCCAATCGTCCGGTGAAGATCATCGTCAGCGTGCCGGCCGGCGGCGGCGTCGATACCGTCACGAGAATTTTCGCGGCCGGTCTGCAGCAGCATCTGGGCCAGCCGTTCGTGATCGAGAACCGCGGCGGCGCCGGCGGCAATCTCGGTGCCGAGGCGGTCTATACCGCCGATCCCGACGGCTACACGCTGCTCGCCTCGCAGCCCGCGCCGATCACCAGCAATGTCGCGCTCTACAAGAAGCTCAATTTCGATCCGGCCCAGCTCGAGTCGGTCGCCGTGATGGCGAAATTTCCGAACGTGCTGCTGGTGCGGCGGGATTTTCCGGCGAAGACGGCGCAGGAATTCATCGCTTACGCGAAAGCCAATCCGGGCAAGATCACCTTCGCGTCGCAGGGGCCGGGCACCACCTCGCACCTGACCGCGGAGCTGTTCATGAAGCTCACTGGAACCAAGATGTTGCATGTCCCCTATCGCGGCACCGGTCCGGCGCTCAACGATCTCGTCGCGGGACACGTCGATTTCTGCTTCATGGAGCTCGCCTCGGCCTACAAGCTGCACGAAGGCGGCAAGTCCAGAATTCTTGCGATCGCGACCAACCAGCGGCTCGATGTCCTGCCGGACGTTCCGACGCTGATCGAGGTGGGCGTACCGGGCTTCCTCTCGGACACCTGGAATGCCATCAGCGCGCCGCCCAAGACGCCGGCTCCGATCGTTTTGAAACTCAACCGCACGATCAACGAAATCCTCAACGAGGCGGCAACCAAGGCGCGGTTCCGCGACCTCCAGCTCAGCGCCGGCGGTGGCAGCCCGCAGGACATGGCGAAGCTCAAGCACGACGAGACCGAGCGCTGGACCAAGGTGATCCGCGACGCCGGCATTCAGCCGGAGTGAACGCGGCGAGGGTCTTAAGCAATAATGTCGGGGGTGAGCTGGTCCTCGATATAGGAAATGCGGTCGCGCAGGTGGAGCTTGCGCTTCTTCAGTCGCTGAACCTGCAGCAGGTCGGAGCCCGGCGAGTGCTGCAAGGCGGAGATCGCGGCATCGAGGTCGCGGTGCTCCTGCTGCAAGCGCGCCAGTTGCTCCCGCAACTCGCGTTCTTCGTCCTTGGTCATCGCCACCAGCTGAAGCTTGGGCCGCCGCAAAGCGCGCGCCGCACACGCTTTGCGTCCGAGCGCGCCTTGGCCTTCAAGTAGCGTGCTTTGCGGGCGCTGACCACCGCCCAGATCGGCGATCGCCGACTCTCGTCGTTTTGGGGTCCCTTTGGCCTATGGACCCCCCTCCCGGACCGCCATCGCCGGCAGGCAATGATGCATAACTGACCTCGGGCTAGGCCGAGATCGGTACCCCGAAGCGCGCCACCCCAAAACCTTGAAGGAAAGTATCCCTTTTTGCCCGCCCGCCTTCAAGGCGGCCGATTGAAACATCACGCAAATCGGGGATTGCTGCGCCGCACAAGCGGAACCCACTTCGAAAATGGGGCAAAATGGTGTACACTTCCCGGGTCAGGTAACAATCTGACTGAGGAGAACCCCCCAACATGTCCATACAAGCGCACCTTGCGGAGCTTGAGCGACGGCACCAGGCCTTGGAAGCGGAAATTGCCGAAGCCCGCTCGCATCCGTCGATCGACGATCTTCAGATCGTTGAGTTGAAGCGTCGCAAGTTGCTGGTGAAGGACGAAATCGCGCGCTTGCAGGTGGACAGTCTCGTCCACTGAGGCCGCGTTAACGAGTAGCTGAGTTGCGACTCGGCCGCCGCTCCCCGCGCATCGAGGGCGGCGGTCGGTTCGGCTAAAAATAAGGGAGGGAACGATGCGCACTCTGCCGAGGGCCGCGGCCATCGTTGCGGCCGCGATGGCTATCTTTGGCCACGCCCTCGCGCAGGATTATCCCACCCGCACCGTCACTCTCGTCGTGCCCTATCCGCCCGGCGGCGGCGTCGACGCCATGGCGCGCGTCGTCGCGGAGAAACTTGCAGGCGCGCTCGGCCAGCAAGTCGTGGTCGACAACCGCGCCGGCGGCTCCGGCCTCGTCGGCACGCGGGCCTTCATCAAGAGCCCGCCCGACGGCTACACGCTGTTCCTCGGGCACACTGGATCGATCTCCATCAATCCGAGCCTCTACGCCAATGCCGGCTTCGATCCGCGCAAGGACTTCGCGCCGATCGGGCTGATCGCGTCGATGCCCGTTGCCTTGCTTGCGCATCCCTCGTTCCCGGCCAAGACGATCGCCGACGTGGTCGCGATCGCGAAGACGGCGGGAGCCAAGTTCAACATCGGAACGTCGGCGGTGGGCACCGGCGGCTATCTCACCGCCGAATTATTCAAGTCGGTCACCGGCATCGAGGCCGCCATCATCCCCTACAAGGGCACGGCGCAGGTCATGAACGACCTCCTCGGCAACCATGTGCCCATTGCATTCGGCGTGTTGCCGCCGGCGCTCGGCAATCTGCAGGCCGGTACGCTGCGCGCCATCGCGGTGCTCGGCCCCACGCGGTTTAGCCTTTTGCCCGACGTGCCGACCGCAAGCGAGTCGGGGCTGCCTGGATTCGAATCCGTGCTGCATTACGGGCTGCTGGCGCCGGCGGGCACGCCGCGGCCGATCATCGAGCGCCTCAACGCCGCGCTGCGCGCGCTGGCGGAGAGCGCCGAGGTCAAGCAGCGCATCGTGGCCGAAGGCGGCGACCCCCTGACCTCGACGCCCGAGGACTACGCCAAGGACATCGATAGCGAGGAGACGAAGTGGGGGACGCTGGTGCGCAAGCTCAATCTGAAGGTGGAGTGACCGGTGCCGCGCCTCCGTTCGTCCCCGCGAAAGCGGGGACCCAGATTTCTAGATTTCCGCTTGATGCGGAATGAGTGGTTGGAGATGCTGGAAAGGAGGGGAATTCATGGGGGTCGTGGCGTCAACTCGTCGGCAAGATCTTTCCAGCTTGGATTAAATCGTTCGATCAGCTGTAACTTCCATGCCCTGTTCCACTTTTTCAGCTGTCGTTCTCGTTGCAATGCTGATTCTCGCGTCTCGTGTTGCTCGAACCAGACCAGCATCTTGACCCCATATTTTCTGGTGAAGCCGGGGACCGCACCGGTTCGATGTTCCCATGAGCGGCGGGCGAGATCATCCGTCATCCCGACGTAGAGCGTGCCGTTGCGTCGGCTTGCCAAAATGTAGACCCAGAAACTCACGGCCTCGGACTCCTGGGTCCCCGCTTTCGCGGGGACGAACGGAGACAGTGTACGCCGTGTCTAACGCTCTGGATTGGCGCCCAATCACCCCCTTTTCAATTCCGCTGCGGCGCGCGCCAGCACCTCGACCACCTTCGCTTCCGCCTCGGCATCGTCATCGAGACGCTTGGCTGCGACCTCGCGCAGGTTTTCGAGTGCCGCACGCACGAGCGGCGGCATCCTGCGGCGGTCGTCGTCGTCGTCGTCGTCGCCGAAGCGGCGGCGCATGCGCGCAACGCGCTCGCCGATGGCGGCAAGCCGCTCGAGCACGGCGTCGACGAAGTCGCGGTTTTCGTCGAGATGGGCGCGGCCCTCGTCGGTGATGGCATAGAGCTTCTTGGCGCCCTCGGCTTGGGCGGTCACGTAACCGGCCTCTTCGAGATAGGTCAGCGTGGGATAAACGATGCCGGGGCTCGGCGAGTACCAGCCGGCGGTCTTGTCTTCGAGCACCTTGATGATCTCGTAGCCGTGGCGCGGCTGCTCGGCGATCAGCGCGAGCGCGATCAAACGCAGGTCGCCCTGCGCCAGCATGCGCCCGGCGCGCATCATGTTGCCGCCGCCCATGCCGTGACGTCCGCCCCAGCCGTGGCCGGGGCCGAAATGCCCGCGCCAGCCGCGCCTGCCGCCCCACTTCCCTCCACAATGTCTCATGCCGAACATGTCGGCCTCCCTAGTTGTTAAGATATATCGTTAGATATACCAAAGATCGATGTAGCGCAAGATATATCTTATAGCGCGTAAGTAGCTCAGTTTGCTGATAAATATCGTCGTCCGCTCGTCCCGCGAAAACGGGAACCCAGCGTTGGGGCCGGAGATTCCCGCCATAAGCGCGTTTACGCGCGTCCATAGCCCGTCGAAGACGGGCGTGAACGCCCCTTAACGACGCGCTATGCGCGGGAATGGGCGGAGTCTTGCGGTGCGGCGCAGCTCCGTTAGCGCGCCGCCGTTACGGTTGGGCCGCCGCCTTCTCCACGAATGCGTTGGTGTAGGTCGCCGCCACGTCGATCTTGCCGCTGCCGACGTCGGGATCGAACGCCTTGAGCACGGCTAAGGCGGTCTCGGCGGCTTCGCGGGAAAAGCGGCCGTCGCGGGAAAAAATCGGCAGGCTGGTCTTGACCGATTGTTGGTAGAGCGCCGCGTTGCCGAGCGCGTAGTCCGACGGCATCACGGCGGCGACCTCCTCCGCCGATCGGGGCGCGATCCATTTGAGCGCGCGCACCAAGGCGTTCACGAGCGCCTGGGTGGTGCGCGGCTTCTCCGCGATGAAGGCGCGCGGCGCGTAGAGCACCGCCGCCGGATAGGCGCCGCCGAAGACTTCGCGCGTGCCCGCGAGCGTGCGCGTGTCCGCCACCACCTTGATCAGGCCCTGGCTCTCCAGCAGGTTGATCACCGGATCGACGTTGACGATGGCGTCGATCTCGCCGCGCTGCACCGCCGCGACGGCGCTGGCGCTCGCGCCGATGCCGACGAACGATGCGTCGTCGCGCTTGAGGCCGTGCGTCACCATCAAATGCTGCACCATGAAATGTGTGCTCGAGCCGGGCGCGGTCACGCCGATCTTCATACCCTTGAGGTCGGCGGGCGAGCGGTAGTCCTGCGCTTTCTTCGTCAGCACCCCCAGCACGTAGCCGGGGAATTGGCCGAGCTGCACCACCGCGACGATCGGTTGGCTCTTCGCCTGCATCTGGATGGTGTGATCGAAGGCGCCGGTCACCACGTCGGCGCTGCCGCCGATCAACGCCTGCAGCGCCCGCGCGCCGCCGGGGAAGTCGGAAATCTCCACGTCGAGCCCGGCGTCGCGGAAGTAGCCGAGCCGCTCCGTCACCGTCAGCGGCAGATAGAACAGCGCGGGCTTGCCGCCGACGGCGAGCCGCACCCGCGACAATTCCGGCTTCGCGTCTTGCCCGCCGGCGAGGACGGTCGCGGCGAGCAGCACAGCCGCGGCCGCAGCCACGAGAGCAAATCTCGTTTGAGTCGACCCGCCTCTTCCGCTCATTCCCGCGTAAGCGGGAATCCAGAGCCGCCTGCTCGCGATTCGTGGCCTGGGTCCCCGCTTTCGCGGGGACGAGCGGATGTTGCACGGATTCCACGCAAGCGGGCCACGCTCTAGCAGGCGTTTGATCACCGCCATCATCGTCATTTTCGCGAATTCGCGGCGCGTTGCTCCACGTCGGCCCAATGGGCGAGCGAGGTGATGTCCTTGAAGGCCTCGAAGTCGACGCTTTCGTTCTTGCCCGCAGGCCTGCCGGCCTTGAGGTCGGCGAGCGCGTTCTCGATCGCGCGCGCGACGCGGAAGATCAGCGAGGTCGGATAGGCCACCATGGCAAAGCCGAGGCGGTAGAGCTCGCTCGGCGGCAGCACCGGCGTGCGCCCGCCGCCCTCCAGCATGTTGGCGAGCTGCGGCACGCCTTGAAACGTCCGCCCGATCCGGGTGAGCTCGTCGATCGTTTGCGGCGCCTCGATGAACAGGCCGTCGGCGCCGGCCTTGAGATAGATTTCGGCGCGACGCAGCGCCTCGTCGAGCCCGTGCACCGCGCGCGCGTCGGTGCGGGCGATGATGAAGAGATCGGCGCTGCGGCGCGCGTCCACGGCGGCGCGCAACTTCGCCGCCATGGCCTCGGCGTCGATGACGTCCTTGCCCGCCATATGGCCGCAGCGTTTCGGCGCCCGCTGGTCCTCCATGAAGATTGCCGACACGCCCATGGCCTCGTAGCCGGCGATGGTACGTGCGACGTTCTTGGCGTCGCCATAGCCGTCGTCGCAGTCGACCAACACGGGCAGGCTCGACGCGGCCATGATGTCGCGGATGCCGGCGCTCATCTCGCCGAAGGCCACCAGCCCGATATCCGGCAGCGCGTGGCGCGCGCCGACCAGCGCGTAGCCGCCGACCGAATAGGCGGCAAAGCCCGCGCGCTCGATCAGGCGGGCCGAGAGCGCGTCATGGGCGCAGGGCAAGAGCAGCGGCTCGCGCCCCGCCAGCAATTCCTTCCATGTCGGTTTTGCCGGCATGATGGGCTACGGATTGATGGCCTGCCGCGCCCACGCGACGATGTCCTTGGGTGCGGTGTAGATTTTCTGCACCAGCTCCTGCACCTTGGCGCCGGGGAGCGGCGAGATGTCGATGCGGATGGTTTCCGCGTCGTGGAGGAAGTCTTTGTCGCGCATGGTGGCGTCGAAGGCGGAGCGCAGCGTGTCGAGCAGCTCCGCCGGCAGGCCGGGCGGCGCGACATAGGAGCGCTGGAACACCTGCTGGCTGATGATCAGCTCGACCGCTTTGCGGTCGTCCTCGTTGGTGACGTACTTGAACACCACGGGGACGCCCATGCGCGTGAGCTCCTCGTTCGGCTCCAGACCGACCTGCAGCAGCAGATTGACCTTGTTGTCGCGGATCCAATCGGGGCGCTGCGACTTGAAGCTCGCCCAGTCCCAGCCGCAGACGCCGTCGAGCTCGCCGCGCTCCATCGCGAGCGCGATTTCGGCGGTGCCGCTGTAGCCGGACACCACGTCATATTTGGCGCCCGAGGTTTTCTTGTGCATATATCCGTATCCGCGGGTGGAATCGCTGGTCGAGACCCCGCCGAAGGACGCCTTCTGCGTGAGTGCGTCGTCGAAGGTCTTGATCTTGGAGTCCTTGCGCGAGACGCAGATGCGCGTGCCGTTGTTGGCGGTGCCGAGATAGAGCACCTTGGTCGGGTCGAACAGCGTCTCGGCCTTTTCGTCGAGCAGAGGGCCCACCACTCCTCCCGGCATGAGGGCGGCGATCGCGGTGCCGTCCTTGGGCGCCAGCGTGCTGATGAAGCCCGCCGCCCGCGCGCTGGCCGCGCCCGGCATGTTCTTCGACACGATGGTCGGCTGGCCGGGAATGTGGCGCCCGTAATGGCGCGCGAGCGCGCGCGCATAGATGTCGTAGCCGCCCCCCGGCGGCGCCCCGATCAGGAGATCGATGCTCTTGCCGGCGTAATAATCCCCGGCCGAGCTGGATGTCGCCGGCGCGGCGAGCGCGATCAGCCCGGCGAGGACGCATGTCGTTGCAAGGCGCATCGGAAGTCTCGGCCCATGGTCGCGGGTGCGGCGAAGGCTAGGTCATCCGCGCGCTGCCGACAACTCGTACGGGCGCGCTCAGTGCGCGAGCCTGAGCGTGATCACGCCGGCGATGATGAGCGCGGCGCCGAGCCAGCGCCCGAAGCTGCTGGGGTCGCCGAAAAACCACACCCCCACCAGGAAGGTTCCGGCGGCGCCGATGCCGGTCCACACCGCGTAGGAGGTGCCGAGCGAAATGTCCCGCTGCGCCAGAAACAGCAAGCCGCCGCTGATCGCGAGGGAGATGACCGCCATCGCCGCGCCGATGACGATTCCCCCCGGTTGTTGCGTCCACTTTAGGCCGATCGGCCAGCCGACCTCGCACAGTCCGGCGGCAATCAGATATGCCCAGGCGATCACGTCTTCGGCCTGCTCCCTTTGCGATTCGGGGGACCATAGCCAAGGACGATTCCAGATTCGTGACAGCGCGACGCCGGTCAGGGGGCAGGCACGGGTGGCAGCGCCGGTCGCCCATGGCTCCGCCCGCAATTCTGCCTCGACACGCTCAAGTTGCGCGGTTCATTGTAAATAACAATCCGGAAACAATGAAACGGCCCCGGGGGACGGCTCCTACAACCACAGGCTGGATTCCGGGCTCGCGGGCTTCGCCCCGCGCCCCGAAATGACGCGTCGTTTGTGCAAGGCGGACATCATTCTTCGTCTGGGCGGCGCCAACGGATGTGAATGAATTCGTCGTCCGCGCGCGCCGTTCCCTCCGCGATCAGGCGATCGCGCTTGGCCTCGACGTCGGCGGGCGTATCCCCAGGGTCCTTCCAAATGAAAAACACCCGCCGTTCGCGGGCGTGCGTTTTCTCGAGCTTGTTCAGCCGGTTCAGCGGTGGCTGCGGCATGGATCGAATCCTTCCGTGGGCGTTGTCGTCATGCGGCGGCATCGGCCGGCATCGTGCCGGGCGCGGGGCTGCCTTCGAGCTTGGCGAGGCGCTCCTCGAAGCCCCGCGTCGCCAGCGCCCGCACGTAGATGTCAATCACGTTCGCGAGGTCGGCGGCCTCCGACGGCGTGAGCTCGCCGGCCGCAGCCGCAGCCACGATCGTCGCCGCCGCATCGACGGTGTCCGCGGCGGTGCCGAGCGGCGGCAGGTCGAGCACGACCGGCTCGGTCTTTCGCGCCGGCGCCAGCCGGTCCATGCACATGCGAAGCGCCGCCAGATCGCCGCCTTTGGCGAGATCGATCGCCTTGCGCGCGATCGCCTCGGCGTCGGCCGCCAACAGGTTTTGCAACAGGATCGTCGTCCGGTTGCGCGCCCCGCGCGGACGGCCGGCTGGATTTCCGCTTTCACCCTTCTGAAACGGCATGACTTGTCTCCTTTTCTGGATGCGAACGAATACGCCGCGCGCGGCCGCGCCGCGTCCGCGCAACAAAAAACCCGGCGCGGTCTCCCGCCCGGGCGTCCCGGCGTAGTTTCGGTGAATACGCTTTTTTGGAAGATTCTCGTTACGCGAGTCAAGCAAAATGTGTGACGCAAGCGTGGTGTCATTATAGTGCCCTGTCCCCACTCGGGTTTTGCCCGAGTTCGGCATTATGAGTGGGCCAAATCCGACTGCGGCTGGGAGAGGGCACGAAAGGCAGCAGCGGCGCAAAGATCTCAGTTGCCGACAAACCCGCCGGCGCCTTTTCGCAAATCCACGCTGGTGTGGCTCATCGGCTACAGTGTTCCACGCCCACGCGTTGCATACTGCGCCCCCTTTTCATCGCGGGGGCGGGGTCATGCGGAAATTCCTGGTCGCAACGGCCGCGCTGATTGCGCT
>JBKOXY010000190.1:0-3711 GCA_046725125.1 Pseudomonadota bacterium
CTCCTGCAGCGTCGGCAGCTCCGGCATGGCCCGCATGCGCGTGGCCATGCCCGCGCCGATCGCGCGGATCGCGCCCGACTGCGCCTGCGGCAGAGCCGTTGGCGTGGCGTCGAACGCCATCGAAATCTGACCGCCGACCAAGTCCGACATCATCGGCGCAGATCCGCGATAGGGCACGTGCACGATGTTGATCCCGCCTGCCAGCGCTTTGAATTGCTCGCCGCACAGATGCAGGATCGAGCCAAGGCCGGAGGAGCCGTAGGTGAACTTCCCCGGATTTTCCTTGAGCACGGCGACGAGGCTCTTGACGTCGGTCGCGGGAATCGAAGGGTGCACCCCGAGCAGCGTCGGCGTCACGCCGACCTGCCCGATCGGCGCGAAATCGCGGACCGGGTCGTACGGCATGTTCTTGTACAGTCCGGGATTGATGGCGTGGGTGGACACCGTCGCCATCAGCAAGGTGTAACCGTCGGGCGGTGCCTTTGCGACCAGATCGGCGCCGATGTTGCCGCCGGCGCCCACCTTGTTCTCCACCACGAACTGCTGCCCCAGCAGGTCCCCCATCTTCGCACCCATCACGCGCGCGACCGTGTCGGTCGGCCCGCCGGCGGAGAAGGAAACGACGATGCGGACCGGTTTGGACGGATACTTGTCCTCGGCCTTCACACCCGCGCCGCCGAGCACGAATGCCACGATAATGCCGGCGAGCATGGCCGGCCATCGATGCTGCGTGTCCATAGCGTTTTCTCCCAGATTTTATGAACACGATAGCATGCCGTCGAACCCGGATCATCAAGCGACTTGCAGTCCTTTAACCGGCGGGCTTGACTAGCGATGCCGGCAAGCTGCGGCGAGTGCGCAAAGACGACGGGAGCGAGGCCGCGTGAGCCCATCCAGACAAAAGCCTACGGCGTCTAGACCAAAGCCCATGGCATCGATGCAGGGGCTCACGCTCTTGTTTGCTCTCTTGCTCGTTCTCCTGCTCGCTTGCTTGTTCGCTCTCTTGGGCTCGTGCGCACAAAGCCTGCCCGCGTCGGCGCAAACCGGTCAACCGGCAGGCGCGGATTTGGCGGCCTATGCCGGCGCGGATCGCATGGAGAAGCTCGTGGCGGGGGCGAAGAAGGAAGGCTCCGTCGCCGTCTACAGCTCGGCCGCGACCGACGACATGGCTGCGCTCACCGCCGCATTCGAGAAGAAATACGGCGTCAAGGTCCGCCTGTGGCGCGCCAGCTCGGAAAACATCGTGCAACGCGCCGTAGTCGAGGCCCGCGGTGGCCGTTTCGATGCGGACGTGTTCGAGACCGGCGCCATCGCGATGGAGTCGATGCAGCGAGAACGGCTGTTCCAGGAGATCAAAACGCCCGCGCTATCCGCGCTCCTCCCGGCGGCAATCCTGCCGCATCGGGAGTGGATCGGCACGCGCTTCAACATTTTCGTCGCCGCCTACAATACCCGGCTGATCAGAAAGGACGAGCTGCCGAAACGTTACGATGATCTCCTCGATCGCCGCTGGGCGGGCAAGCTCGGTGTCGAGGCTGAGGACAGCGACTGGTTCGGCGCAGTGGTGAGCGCCTTGGGCGAGGACAAGGGCCTCAAGCTGTTCCGCGACATCGTCGCCGCCAACGGCATATCGGTGCGCAAGGGTCATACCTTGCTGGCGAACCTAGTGGTTACCGGTGAAGTTCCGTTCGCGCTCTCCGCCTATGCCTATAAGTCCGAGCAGCTGCGCAAAAGCGGCGCGCCGATCGACTGGCTCGTCATTCCGCCCAGCGTGGCGCGCTTCGAGGGCGCCGGCGTCGCCCGCCGCGCCTCGCATCCGAACGCCGCAATCCTGTTCTTCGAGTTCATGCTCACCGATGGGCAGGACATCTTGCTTGCTCGCGATTTCTTTCCGGCGCGGGCGAACGCAAGGCCGCTGCCGGAGGGTGCTTCCCTGCATTTTCTCGATCCCGCCAAAGGGCTGGATGAATATCCGAAATGGAGTAAACAATACCGCGATGTCGTCACGAATCCGACGCACTGAGCGCGCGCAGTCGTAGAGAAGGTCACAGAGGAATATGCATGGGTGATAAGCAGCACGATCCGGACAAAGAGCGCGTCTTCGTGCGCGCGCTGCAAGGGGCCTACAGTCTCAAGGACGAGCTGGCGCGGCTGCGGGCGATGCCGCGGGTGATCAAGGGCAAAGACCTCAAGCTCGACGGCGGTCCGCAGCATTTCAGCCGGCATTACGTGGAGCCCGAGGACGGTCGCACCCAGACGCTGCACATTCACCTCGAGGAATATGCCCCGGGCGCCAAGACTCAGAAGCACGGCCATGTGAACGAGGCGGCCTTCTACATTCTCGATGGCGCGGGCTACGAAATCCACGACGGCACGCGCTACGACTGGAAGGCCGGCGACGTCGCGATCGTGCATAACAATTGCGTGCACCAGCACTTCAACGCCAGCGCGAAGGAGCCGGCGCGGGCTTTGGTCATCAAGACCAAGCCGATGTATCTGTTCATGAACATGCTGTTCCAGCACACGGTGGAGAAGCGCCCGAAGACGCCGTCCGCCACCCAAGGCAACTTCGTGCCGCGGCACGAGGAAGAGGATCACAACCACCCGCATGATTGAGGCTCCTCGGAAGGTACGGATGCAATCGCGGCGAGAGGCGCAAAATGGCTTGGGATGAGGCAAGGTCCTGGCTCAGCGGCACGCTGAACGGAAACCTCTATCAGAACCTGCTGGACGACGCGCTGGCGCGGCCGGCGCGCAACGCCAGGCGCAAGAAGATCATTCATCCTGAAGACATGCCGTGGGAGATGGCGCGGCAGGGGTTGCTCAAGCATCTCTTGAACGAACAGATGCACACGCGCATGGAGACGGTCGACGCCTACATGCAGGTGATCCCGCCGGGGTCACGGTCGGGCAAGCACCGGCACTTGGCGGAAGAGTGCCTCTACGTGGTCGAGGGTCACGGCTACGATCTGCATCAGGACTGCGACGTGGAGATCATCGACACCTATCGCTGGCAGCCGCAAGCCGAGATCAAGCGCTTCGAGTGGGAGGCCGGTGACGTCATCTACATTCCGCCGTGCACGATTCATCAGCACTTCAACGCGGATGCCGCGCGGCCGGCCCGGTTGATCTCCTGTACCAACCGCATCTACAAGAATTGCGGCTTGAACGATCTCGAGCAGATCGAGGATGCGCCGGAATACGATCCCAATGTCGTGCTGACGGCCGAGCTGGTGAAGGATTATCTCGCCGCAAGGGCCAGCGCGCCGGCGTGAGGCGAACGCAGCCGCGGCGCTCTACGCTCGAGGCTGGATCAGCCCTACGGGATCGGCAGTAGCGGCTTTTGTCCGGGATGCAGCTGCATGTCGACGGCGGTGAGTAGCGCCGCGGTGCCGGCATAGTTGCCCATCAGCATCACCAACTCGACGAGCTTGTTCGGCCCGAACAGCGCCTTCGCCTTGGCGAAGGTTTCCGGCGTCACCTTATGGTCGCGGAAAATCTGCCGGCCGAGCTCGATGACCGTCGCGTCGGTTTCGTCGAGGCCCGCGGTCGTCGAGCGGTGCTTGACCACGTCGATGACGCGCGGCTCGACGCCTTCCTTCAACGCCTCCGGCTCGTGCGCCGACCATTCGAATTGGCTGTCCATCTCGCGCGCGGTCGTAAGGATCGCGATCTCGCGGACGCGGGGGGCAAATCCGGCCTCGAAGCGCA
>JBKOXY010000064.1:0-18581 GCA_046725125.1 Pseudomonadota bacterium
GGCAAGGGGCGCGTGTTGCGCGAAGGCACCAAAGTGGCGCTGTTCTCGTTCGGCGCGCGTCTTGCCGAATGCTTCAACGCGGCAGACGAGCTCGCCGCGCTCGGGCTTTCAACCACGGTTGCCGACGCGCGCTTTGCCAAGCCGCTCGATACCGAACTACTCCTTCGGCTCGCGCGCGAGCACGAGGTGCTCATCACCATCGAGGAAGGCGCCATTGGCGGATTCGCCGCGCATGTGTTGCAGGCGCTCGCCGCCAACGGTGTGCTCGACAGCGGCCTCAAAGTGCGCCCCATGGTGCTGCCCGACGTCTTCATAGACCAGGACTCGCCCGCAGCGATGTATGCCAAGGCCGGCCTGGATGCCAAGGGCATCGTCGCCACGGCCTTCGAAGCGCTCGGCCAGAACCTGCGGGGCGAGACCGTGAAGCTCGGACGCGGATAAGCGCGCTCGGTGTCTCGCGCTATTTGGATTTGCGCGGGACCTTTTTTCCTTCCCTGCGCGCCTCCGAGAGGCCGATGGCGATGGCCTGCTTGCGGCTTTTGACCTTTCTTCCGCTTCTACCGCTCCTGAGGGTTCCGCGTTTGCGCTTGCGCATTGCGCGCTCGACATCCTTCGAAGCAGCGCGTGAATATCGTCGTGCCATGGTTCAACTCCCTATTGATCCGAGCTGGGGTTAACACCCGCTCTGCGGCTCGGGTCACAGCGAGCCGGCTGGAAACAACAGCCAAGCCTCGTTATTTGTTCCAGTGGACGAATGATTGCCCCATGGTGCCGGCGTGCCGCTCGTTTTCGTCCGCTGATGGTGCATTTGCATGGCTTGCCGTATTCGCATCGATCGGCTGCTCGTCGAGCGCGGCCTGTTCGAGAGCCGCGCCAAAGCGCAGACCGCCATTGCCGCCGGCCGCGTGACGGCGGACGACATTGTCGTCGCGAAGCCGTCGGAGGAAATTTCCGCCGATGCGATTCTGCGCGCCGAGCCGGCGCACCCTTACGTATCGCGCGGCGGGGTGAAGCTCGCGGCCGCGCTCGATCACTTCCGCTTCGATCCGATGTTTGATCCTTGCGGCCGCGTCTGCCTCGATGTCGGCGCCTCGACCGGCGGCTTTACCGAGGTCCTGCTGGCACGCGGCGCGCGGCGAGTCTATGCCGTGGATGTCGGGCGCGGCCAGCTGCATGCAAGCCTGCGCGAGCGAACGGAGATCGTGTCCATGGAAGCGACCGACATTCGCGCCCTCGATCCGACGCGGCTCGCCGAACGCCCCGACTTCGTCGTCGTTGATACGACCTTCATTTCGCTCAAGCTCGTCTTGCCGGCGGCGTTCGCACTCGCGCGAACGCCGGGGCATCTCTTGGCACTGATCAAGCCGCAATTCGAAGCCGACCGACGTTACGCAAAAAAAGGCATCGTGCGCGATCCGCTCGTTCACACCGCGGTCTGCGACGATATCGCCGCCTTCGTCAGGTCGCTCGGCTGGTGCGTCGCAGGCGTCGTGCCCTCGTCCATCCCGGGCAGCGACGGCAATCGCGAGTTCTTCATCGCAGCCGACCGCAGCTGAACCCCGCGTGTTGCGCCTTTCTGTTGCCACAGCATCCGCTATGGTGCCGCGCGATGACGTTGCCGGGAACCATCACGGCGGCCACGGCCGCAGCGCCGCCGGAGCGCGCGGTTTGGCGCGCCGAGATCATCGAAACGGTCAAGCTCGCGTGGCCCATCGCGCTGACCCAACTCGGTCAGATCGCTATGATGACGACCGACCTGGCGCTCATTGGGCGGCTCGGCGACGGCGCCATCGCCGCCGTCGGGCTCGCGCACCTGATCCTGTTCGTCGGATTCGTGCTCGGGATGGGACCGGTTTCCGCCGTCGCACCATTGGCGGCACAGGCGTTCGGCGCACGTGAGCCTCGCATGGTCCGCCGCTCGCTGCGGGTGGGACTCTGGGCCGCGGTGATGCTCGGCGTTCCCGTCAATGTCGCCCAGCTTTGGGGCGAGGACATTCTCATCACGGCTGGGCAATCATCCGCCACGGCGGCGCTCGCCGCCCGCTATCTGACCGGATTGGCATGGTCGATGATCCCGGCCTGGTGCTTCATCGCGCTGCGCAACTTCATGGGCGCGGTTAATCGTCCGCAACCGGCGCTGTGGGTCACCATCGCTGCCATCCCCGTGAACGGGCTGCTCGCTTATGCCTTGATCAACGGCGCCTTCGGCGCCCCGCGCCTCGATCTGCTCGGCGCCGGGCTGGCGACCACGTTGGTCAATGTTGCCATGTGCGCCGCCGCGATCTGGATTTGCTATACCTGCCGCCCGTTCAAGAAGTATCGCGTGCTCGGGCGATTCTGGCGGGCGGACTGGGAGCTGCTGCGGCAGTTGATTGCGATCGGATTGCCGATCTCCGGCGCCCTCATGCTCGAATGGGGGCTATTCTTCTCGGGTGCGCTCCTGATGGGCTGGATCGGCACGACCGCGCTCGCCGCCCATCAGATCGCGTTGCAGGTCGCCACCATTCTGTTCATGGTTCCATTCGGCATCTCGCTGGCCGCGACGGTTCGCGTCGGACACGCGGTCGGGCGTCGCGACCCGGTCGCAACGCGCAGAGCCGGCTTCGGTGCGATCGCGTTGGGAGCTGCCCTCATGGTGGCAATGACCGTTATTGTGGTCGCGTTCCATGACGCGATCCCTCTGCTTTTCCTCGGCGATGATAGAGGCGGGAACGCGGCGACGGCGCAGCTTGCCGCTACGCTACTGCTCATCGGCGCGAGCTTCTTCGTCACCGATGGGATGCAAGCGATTGCCGCGGGTGCATTGCGCGGGCTGAACGACACCCGTGTGCCGATGTTGTTTGCCGCGGTGAGCTTTTGGCTGATCGGGTTTACCTGCGCCTACGGACTGGCTTTCCCGGGCCACCTGGGGGCAGTCGGAATTTGGATCGGATTCTCCACCGCAGTCGCGACATTCGCCGCGCTACTCATTTGCCGGTTTCACGGGCTGACGTTGCCGGAGAACCGACGAGGAAGGACGAAGGACGGATAGGCAGCGGTTTATCCGTCCTCTATCGTCCGATCTGGACGCATCCCCGATCGCTCGCTATCGAAAGTCCATGGTGGAGCGGCTAGTGATCGCCCGGCTTGGCTCGCGCGGCGACGGCATCGCCGACACGGCCGCCGGTACCCTCTACGTGCCCTATGCGCTGCCGGGCGAGACCGCCGCGGTCGAACCATGGCCCGGTCATGCCGACCGCCGCCACTTGATCAAGGTGGACGTCGCCAGCCCCGACCGCATCGCACCGATCTGCCCGCATTTCGGAATTTGCGGCGGCTGCGCGCTCCAGCATTTGGCCACGGCACGCTACCGCGATTGGAAACGCGCTTTGGTCGTCGCGGCGCTGGCGCGAGCGGGGCTCGACGCGCCGGTCGACGACCTGATCGACGCCCATGGCGAGGGACGCCGCCGCGCTGTATTCCACGCGCGAGTGAGCGCGCGTGACGTGATCGAGGTCGGGTTTTCCGCGCTCAAGGCCCATCACGTGGTGGCGATCGACCACTGCCCCATCCTCGCGCCAGGGCTCAGCGGCGCGATCGAAGCAGCTTGGGCGATCGCCGAGGTGCTGGCGGCCACGCACAAGCCGCTCGACATCCAGGTGACCGCGACAGACGCCGGGCTCGATGTCGACGTGCGCGGGTCAGGCCCGCTGACGGCGGCAGACATGACCGCGCTCGCCCAGGTCGCCGACCGTCGAAATCTTGCGCGGCTGACGCGCCATGGCGACCTCGTCGCGCAGCGCACCTTGCCCGTCATTAGGATCGGCCGCGCCCAACTTGTGTTGCCGCCGGGCGCGTTCCTGCAAGCGACGATGGCCGGCGAAACCATCTTGGCGCGGCTGGTCGAGGTGCACTGCGGCGGCGCTAGGACAGTGGCTGATCTGTTCTGCGGCGTCGGACCTTTCGCGCTGCGCCTCGCCGACCGCGCCCGCGTCACCGCGGCCGACAACGACGCGGATGCAATCGCGGCCTTACGGCGCGCCGCGGCGGGAACACAGGGGCTCAAGCCGCTCGCGGCGCAGCTGCGTGACCTGTTTCGCAGCCCGTTGGTGCCGGCCGAGCTCAAACGGTTCGACGCCGTGGTGTTCGATCCGCCGCGGCAAGGTGCCGAGGCGCAGGCACGCGCGCTGGCGGCATCGGCCGTGACGGCGGTGGTCGCGGTCTCCTGCAATCCCGTGACCTTCGCGCGCGACGCCCGCATCCTCATCGACGGCGGTTATCGTCTCGTACGCGTAACGCCGGTCGATCAATTCCTCTATTCGGCGCATGTGGAAGTGGTCGCGTGCTTCAAAAAATAATTGAAAATGCCCGCCCGCCGCACCGGGGATGCGGCGGGCGGGCGGACGTCTGAAGCCAGTTAGTCGAGCGGCTCCACCTTGACCAGTGCGGCCCCGTGGTTGCTGCCGGTCCAGAAGGTAACCGGCGTCGTCGAATTGTCGACGAAGACGGTGCGCATGTTGGTCTCCCTCGGCAGCAGATATTCGACGGTCGCGCCGGTCTTGGGATCGAGTCGCACCGCGCGGTCGCTGTGCATGCCGCCGGTCCAGATGTCACCATTCTTGTCGACCGCAGCACGATAAGGATAAGTCTGCGCCGGCAACGGCCATTCCGTGAACTTCTCGGTCTTGGTGTCGAACATCGCGACCTTGTTGCCGCGATATTCCGCGACCCAGATGCGATCCTGGTCATCGATGTTCATCCGCCGCGCCCGCGCATTGGGCGTCGGCACAGCGTGCCATCTGACCTCGCCGGTCTTGGCATCGATCTTGCCGATATGGCCTTTGGTGAACTCGGCCATCCAAAGATTGTTCTGCGAGTCCGAGATGACCTGGTAGATCGAGTGGCGTTGGTTCCCCAGGGCCTTGAGCGGCTGGAAGCGCTCCCATTTCTGGGTCGCAAGATCGAGCCGGAAGACCTCCTGCGTGCCGACGCTCTTCGTCCATACCTTGCCGTCGACGTCGTGGCGCAAACCGACGAAGTTCAGTTGCACACGAACGTCGTTATATTCCGGCGCCAGAGGGTAGTATTTGATCTGCTCGGTCTTGGGATCGAGATTGCCTAGCGAGCCCTGGAACATCGTGTCGAACCAGAGCGTGCCGTGCTTGTCGAACTCGAGCGAGAGATTGCCGACGGGAGCCCCCGGTTTGAACTCCTTAACGGGATACTCGGTGAGTTTGAGCGTCTTCGGATCGAACTTGGAGATGAACAGCTCGCCGAAATCGGAATACCAGACCGCGCCCTGCGCGTCGACGATGACGTCGTGCGGCTCGGTGGTCAGGCGCGGCAAATCGTACTCGGTGACGATGACGCGGGTCGCACGCCCGGCGGGACGAGGCAAAGTTTTGAGCGGATATTCCCATTGCGTGACCTCGCTGAGGTTGATGCTGGCGAGGTATTCAGCCTGTTTGCGGAATTGCTCAGGGCTGCCCGAGCGCGCCGGATCGAGCATGCGCTGCGGCTTGATCGGCTGGCTCACCGGCCCATAACCATTCATGCGCACGATGACCTGGGTCCATTCATCGGCATCGTGGGTCGAGCGCACGATGCGCTCGAGCGTATGGCAACCGACGCAACCGAGCAGGAAGGCTTTCTGATCCTCCGTCCCTGGTAGGCTCATCATCCATTCGGCGTTGCTCATCTGCGAGGCCAGGTTTTTCGCCTTGCGCAGTTTGAGATCGACCGTGGCGGTCTGCTCGTCGGCGACGTCCGCCGTTGCCGGCCCGATGAGGTTGTAGCCGATGGCGCGGATCTTGAGCGAGTACTTTCCGGCGCTCAATCGATTGGCTGGAAAGCTGTAGCGCCCTTGGGCATCGCTGACCACGCTAACGGTAACCGTCGAGCCCGCCTTCTTGGCGCTGACCACCACCCCCTCCATCGCGCCTTCCGCTTCGGAAGTGACATGTCCGGTGAGGGCGGCCGGCGGTTGGTTTTGCGCTCGCACGAAAAAGAGCGCCGCCGGCACGAGCATCACGGCCAAACCGACGCCCATGCCCAGCAGTAAACGTCTTGTTTGCATCGATTCCTCCCTGCGGAGTTGGGTCACAATTCGAGGACACACCTCCCAGATGAACCATCGTAGAATGCGTGACCGCTGAAATCCAGTGCCCGGTCAAGCTTGCGGGTGTGTGCGATTGCGCGAAGCTGTGCAGGGCGGGATCTCTCTGATAAGGCGGCGCGCGAAGCTTGCCAGCAGCAGCAGCTTTGATCCGAATACTCGCTTCGGCCGCTCTGCAACGAACGACCCGTTGTGATCGGCGCGGTTTTACGAATTCAGCGGCCTAGTTCCCCCAGCGATCCCGCCACATCTGCTCACCGACGGTGCAGGAGACTCGAGGCACGCTCGCTTGCACCTGCGTCACGCGCCGCTCGGGCGTGCGGCCAGCGATCTCCAGCACCAGCTTGGTACGCGTCGCTTCCTTGAATTGCTCACGCTCGCGGATTGGGATGACGAATGCACCGGGACCGCCGATTACGCAGTCCTCGTAATAAATATCGAGGTTGTCGATATCCATAGTGAACGAGTTCGGCCGCTTCAACATGATCGGCAGGCCATTGATGGTGATGCCAGCAGCAAGCACGTCGTCGCGCGCAATGGTGACGAACGGGCCGCTGTTGTTGGCACCGTCGCCGGAGACGTCGACCACGCGCCGAAAGCCGCGATAGCCGCTGCCATCGAACAGGGGTTTGGCAAAATTAAGCGCGCCCGAAATCGAGGTGCGTGAAGCACGACGATAAGGCGCGCGCGCGATCTCGTTCGCGAATGCATCGGCGGCCTCCGGGCCGTCAATCAGCCGCCATGGCACGACGATCTTCTGGTCGTAGGGTCCCGCCCACTCGAAATAGGTCGCCGCCACTTTGCCGTGCTGGCCGCTGCGCAGCGCCTGCATGAACTCCCTCGACGTGATGCCTGCGATGTAGCCCTCGCGCTGCAGCGCCTGCTCATCAGGGTCCATCGAGTAGGACACGTCGACGGCCAACACGAGCTCGACATCAACCGGGACCGCAGTCGGGCTCTTGTCGGCGAACAGAGGCGCCGAGCCCGGTGCCGCGAATCGGGCGACCGCGAGCAGTGCGGCAGCCCCGGTTGTCAGGATCGAGATCAGCGACGCATGCATCCGTCCCTCCGTCAGCGGACGATTCCCCTCATGGTGGCATGGGCACTTTGACAAGGCGACCGCATGGCACGATTACCCCCGCCGCGTCCCGTCATCGATGCTCTCGGTCGACACGATCTCGATCCCGAAGCCCGCGAGGCCGACATAGGTGAACTTGGCGGAGGTCAGCAAGCGGATCGAGGTGATGCTCAGATCCTTGAGAATCTGGGCGCCGAGCCCGACCTCGCGCCATTGCCGCGAGCGTGCGACCTCGGAGCCGGTCGAGCCCGCCTGCGGGATGGCATGCGTGGGCACACCCGCCGCCCCGTCGCGCAGAAAGACGATGACGCCGCGGCCTTCCTGCTTGAAGCGCTGCAACGAGGAGTCGATCGAGTTTGCGCCGCCAAACACGTCGCGGATGATGTCGGCGCGATGCAGCCGCGCCAGTATGTTCCTGCCATCACCGATGCGGCCGTAGACGAAAGCCATATGCTGGATGGCGTCGAACGGTGTCACGTAGGCATAGCCTGCGAGTGTGCCGATCTTGCTTTGCACCGGGAATTCACCGATGCGCTTGACCAGCTTGTCACGCGCCTGCCGGTAGGCAATGAGATCGGCGATTGAGATCTGCTTGAGCTTATGGCGGTCGGCAAAGGCGGTCACACCCGGGCCGCGCATCACGGTGCCATCGTCATTCATCAGCTCGGCGAGAACGCCGACCGCCGGCAGTCCCGCCAGTCGACACAGATCGACGCAGGCTTCAGTATGTCCGGAGCGCATCAGCACGCCGCCGTCCTTGGCAACCAGCGGGAACACGTGCCCCGGCCGCACGAAATCGCTGGCGCCCATGTTGCCATTGGCGAGCGCACGCACGGTATTGGTCCGCTCCTCCGCCGAGATACCCGTGGTAAGCCCGTGACGGACATCGACCGAAACCGTAAAGGCAGTGCCGAGCGGCGCGTCGTTCGCCGCCACCATGGGATCGAGATGGAGGCGTTTCGCCTCCTCCACGGAGAGCGGCGCGCAGACTATGCCCGACGTATTACGGATGATGAAAGCCATCTTTTCGGGCGTACACAGCGAAGCCGCGACAAACAGGTCGCCCTCGTTCTCGCGGTCGTCGTCATCGGTGACGACCACGATCCCGCCGGCGGCAAAGGCTGCGAGCACGGCTTCCACGCGCTGATGGTTATCGAGCACTTTTGGCCCACTCCATTCAGGCCCGGGCGAACGGCCATGCCGGCGTCTCGCCCATCTGCCCACGCTGACGCAGATAGTGATCGGCGATCACGCATGCCACCATGGCCTCGCCGATCGGCACCGCGCGAATGCCGACGCAGGGATCGTGGCGTCCCTTGGTGCTGATCTCGGTCTCGGCACCATACCGATCGACGGTTCGCCGGGGCGTCAGGATCGACGAGGTCGGTTTGACTGCGAAACGGCAAACGATCGGCTGTCCGGTCGAAATGCCACCCAAAATGCCGCCCGCATGGTTCGAAAGAAACACTGGCTTACCGTCGTTGCCGATGCGAATTTCGTCGGCATTCTCCTCGCCGCTCAGCGCCGCCGCTGCAAAGCCAGCGCCGATCTCGACCCCTTTAACAGCATTGATGCCCATGAGAGCCGCGGCGAGATCGCCGTCGAGCTTGCCGTAGATCGGCGCGCCGAGACCAACTGGCACGCCTTCCGCGACGATCTCGATGACGGCGCCCACGGAGGAACCGCGCTTGCGGATGTCGTCGAGATAGGCTTCGAAGAATTTCGCTTGCTCCGCATCCGGACAGAAGAACGGATTGCGCTCGACCTCGTCCCAGTTCCAGCGCTTGCGCTCGATCTTGTGCTCGCCCATCTGGACCAGCGCGCCACGGACCGTCATGCCAGGCACGATTTTGCGCGCGACCGCGCCGGCGGCAACACGCATGGCGGTCTCGCGCGCCGATTGGCGGCCGCCGCCGCGATAGTCGCGAATGCCGTATTTGGCGTCATAGGTGTAATCGGCGTGCCCCGGCCGGTACTTGTCCTTGATGTCGGAATAGTCCTTGGAACGCGGGTCGACGTTGTCGATCACGAGCGCAATCGGCGTCCCGGTCGTCACCTGCTCGCCGGTCGCTTCATCGATGAACACGCCGGAGAGGATTTTCACCTGGTCCGGCTCGCGCCGCTGGGTGGTAAAGCGCGACTGGCCCGGCCGCCTTTTGTCGAGATAGGGCTGGATGTCGGCCTCAGTCAGCGCGATGCGGGGCGGGCAACCGTCGACCACGCAACCGATCGCGACCCCGTGGCTTTCGCCGAAGGTCGTGACTCGGAAAAGATGGCCGAAGGTGTTGAACGACATGGAGTTCCATCCGCTGCGGTGTGGTAGCCCGCGTACCAGCCGGGGTCAAATCGACCTGCGGGGATCAGCCTCGCGATCGTCATCGCAAGATGCTCCGCCTCCGTGCACCAACCACCGGACGCGCGCCAAGTGGGGCCCTCATGCATAACGGGCGAGCCGGTTTCCCACGAAGGCGTAGACCACGCCCTGGTCGATGGAATAATGCGTGGCGTCCTGTGGCGGTGCGAGCCCGAGATGCGCGATCAGCGCGCGCGCGGTGCCGCCGTGCGCAGCGACTACCGTGTCCTTGTCGACCGTCTCGTACCATCCGCGTATTCGAACGGTCACTTGCGCATAGCTTTCGCCGCCCGGCGGCGTGAAGCCCCACTTGTCGGATTCACGTTCGGCAACGATATGCTTGTCCCGCGCCATGACTTCCGAATAGGTCAGCCCCTCCCATTCCCCGAACGCGATTTCGGCAAGCTGCGCTTCGACCGTGTAACCGGCGGGCTCGAGCCCGAGCGTTGCACGCATGATCTCCATGGTCTTGCGCGCACGCACGAGCGGGCTTGATACGTAATCGAAGCTTTCAGGCACCCGGTCGTCGCGGCGGAACAGGTCCCGCAGGATCTTGGCGCAACAGACTGCCTGCGCACAGCCTTCCGTGTTGAGCGGCACGTCGTGCCGGCCCTGCAACCGTTGTTGCACGTTCCAATCGGTGAGGCCGTGGCGCACGTAGTAGATGACGGGCCGTGGCACGAGTTCAGCTGTCTCCCGGGTTCAGGTATCACCTGGTCCGCGCTGCACGCGGTCCGAGGATAGGCAAGGCGCCGCGTTGCGATGCCCGCTCCATTGCGCCGCGGGGGACAGACCGGACCCCGGGATGCGCCTCCGCCCCCATCAACCTCACTCCTTGCCGACAACGATGTCGGGCGCCTCGGGGTGTTTCATTCCGACGATGTGATAGCCGGCATCGACGTGATGAATCTCGCCCGTGACGGCGCGAGAGAGATCGCAGAGGAAATACACCGCAGTGTCGCCGACTTCCTCGATCGTCACGCTGCGCCGGAGGGGCGCGTTGTACTCGTTCCATTTGAGGATGTAGCGGAAGTCACCGATCCCCGACGCCGCCAGCGTCTTGATCGGGCCCGAGGAAATGGCGTTGACGCGGATATTCTTTTCCCCCAGATCGGCGGCGAGATAGCGAACGGACGCCTCGAGCGCCGCTTTGGCGACTCCCATCACGTTGTAATGCGGCATCCATTTCTCGGCTCCGTAATAGGTGAGCGTGAGCAGCGCGCCGCCCCGCGGCATCAGCCTCTCCGCGCGCCGGGCGAGCGCAGTGAACGAGTAGCAGCTCACCAGCATCGTCTTGGAAAAATTGTCCGGCGTCGTGTCCAGGTAGCGGCCAGACAGCTGATCCTTGTCGGAGAAGGCGATGGCGTGCACGAGGAAATCGAGCGCGCCCCATTTCGCTTCAACCGCCGCGAAAGCCGCGTCGACAGTGCTCGGTTCGGTTACGTCGCAGTGGCCGATCACCAGCCCGCCGATCTCTTGCGCCAGCGGTTCGACCCGTTTCTTCAACGCCTCACCCTGATAAGTGAAAGCGAGCTCGGCGCCCTGCCCGTGGCAAGCCTTTGCGATACCCCAGGCGAGCGAGCGGTTGTTGGCAACGCCCAGGATCAAGCCGCGCTTGCCGCGCAAGAGACCCGAGGTTTCCGGCATGATCTTCCTCGCTGCGCGGCCGACCGCGAGTCTCCCTATGACACAGGGCAGAGGACCCTACAAGCAGCCGCCATTTGCCGCACTTTCGCACCATCCAGCCGCGGGAATATCGCTGCGGCCAAAGTGTTTGTCCGGTGATATGGTTCACCTGCAAGGAGCGACGAACACGGTATCGGGACCGTTGGTGAATCGTCCCAATCGGCGATGCACGGCGGCGAGCTGGGAGGGAGAGTGTGTTGGGCGGATTCCGCCAAGGGATCGAGACCGCGATTCCGGCACTGCGACGGTATGCGCGCGCGCTCACCCGCAACGCCGAGCTTGCCGACGACCTCGTCCAGGACACGCTGGTGCGGGCGCTGCGGTCGAAGCATCTATTTCATGGTGGCGATATCCGCAGCTGGCTCTACACCATCCTGACCAATCTCAATCGCAACCGGCTGCGTGCGTTGGCGCGACGTCCCGCCCTGCAGGCCATCGACGACAACGATGCGCCCGAGATGGCGGGCCCGGAGGCTGGAGCGCGTGATATCGAGCGGGCGCTCGCATCGCTGGTGGAGGATCAACGCACGGCGTTGCTCCTGGTCGTGCTCGAAGGCCTCACCTACCGCGAGGTCGCCGAAGTGCAGGGCGTGCCAATCGGGACCGTGATGTCGCGACTCGCGCGCGCCCGCATGCAGATCAAGGCCTATCTCGACGGCGAACGCCCCGCGCTTCGCCGTATCAAATAAGTCGAGGAAGAAGACGATGATCGATCGAGATTCACCCGTGACCGAGGACGAGCTTCACGCCTATGTCGACGATGAGATTGCGGCCGATCGCCGTGGCGCCGTCGAGGCGTGGCTTGCCTCCCATCCGGAAGATGCCGCCCGCGTCGCCCAGTGGCGGGCGCAGGCCGATGCGATCCGCGCGCACTACGGCATGCTCGCCTCCGAACCAGTCCCCGCACGCTTCGACCTAGACCAGCTCGCCCGCGGCGTACGCTCCTGGCGCGCAATTGCTGCCGCGGCGGTGATCGTGGCTTTTCTCGCGGGCGGCGTCGTTGGCTGGATGGCGCACGGAGCATCTGCGGCGGCGCCGAGCCGCTTCGATACGTTCACCACGCAGGCGCTCGATGCCCACAGGGTCTACGTGGTCGAGGTGCGTCATCCGGTCGAGGTTACTGGCGGCGAGCGGCCGCATTTGGTGCAATGGCTGTCGAAACGTCTCGACTACGAACTGCGAATACCTGAGCTCGAGCCGAGCGGATTGAAGCTGGTGGGGGGACGGCTGCTGCCGGGTCCGTTTGGCCCGGCCGCATTCTGCATGTATGAAGGCCCCTCCGGGGAGCGCTTTACCATCTACTATGCGCGCACGGATTCGCCGCAGACTGCCATGCGTTACCGCGCGGCCGATCGCTTCGCCGCCGTGTATTGGGTCGAGCACGGGCTCGCTTACGTGGTGACTGGACCCGCCGACCGCGAGCGTCTGCTTAATGTCGCGCAGGCGGCCTACGACCAAATCGACAAGGGCACACCGCAGGGACGGCCGTGACGCGCCATCTCGCCACGGCCGACAAGCACGAAGTTCTTCAAGCGTCGTTTTCCGTCAGCCCATATCCTTCCTCGGATCATGGGGCTTGGTCTTTCGCCATTTGCGCATCAGCTCTTCGAGCTCCGTATCGCCGCCCTCGGGCAACACGATACGCACGGCGGCGAGCAGATCGCCTTTGCCGTCCTTGGCGGGAAAGCCCTTGCCTTTGAGGCGGAAGGTGCGCCCAGAGCTGGTGCCGGGAGGAATGGCAAGCTCGACCGCGCCCTCGAGCGTCGGCACGCGCACCTTGGCGCCAAGCACCGCCTCGTAGAGCGTGATCGCAAGCTCGAGCCGCAAATCGGCACCGGTGCGCGTAAACACGGGATGCGGCGCGATCGAAACTACGATCAGAAGATCGCCAGCATGGCTGCCAGCGCCGGCCGTCCCCTGCCCTTTCAGCCGGATGGTCTGGCCATCGCTTAGCCCGGCCGGGATCTTCACGTCGACCTCCCTCCCGGTCGGCAGCTGCACGCGCTTGTTCGTGCCCTTGGCCACTTCCAGCAAGGTGATGGTCAGCGTGGCAGTGATGTCCCGGCCGACACCAAAGTCCTCTTGCTCGAAGTGGAAACCGCCCGAACGCGCCGCGCCCCCGAACGCCTCCTTCAAGATATCCTCGAAGCCGCCGAAGCCGCGAAATCCGCCGCCGGCGCGGCCGCGGGCGTGTTGAAAGCCGTCGCGCCCCCAGCTGAACGTTTCAAAAACGCCTTCCCGGCCGAAGCCGCCCGGCCCCCGCCCGCCGCCGAAACCTTCGAAGCCCTGGAAGCGCGGCTTGCCCTCGGCGTCGATCTCGCCACGATCGAAGGCTTTGCGCTTGTCCGCCTCGCCCAGGATTTCATAAGCAGCGTTCAACTCGGCAAAACGCGCGGCTGCCCTCGGGTCATGCTTGTTGGCGTCCGGATGCAGCTTCTTCGCCTGCCGGCGGAACGCACTTTTGATCTCGGCGGCAGTCGCTGTCTTCGACACCCCCAGGACGTCATAGGGGTCACGCATCCTCAATCCCTCTCAGGCACGTCGTCACGGGTTATGCCGGGCACAGCCCCAACTATTCTTGCTCAATGTGGGGAGCAGGGCCCCAGACCGCAACGAGGGACGCCCACCCGGACGGGTCGAGCGCCTCCGATCGGGCGTGACCTCTTACGCCGCCTGACGGTGTTATTGTTTGTGTTGTCCGGGGCGCGTCCGGCAGCGGTGGAAGCAGGTTTTGCGTCCGAACGCGCTCTCCATCTAGAGTGACTGCTTGCCGGACGGCAAAGCCCAGGGCCAAGGTTTGCAAGGGGGATGAATGTCGCGCGTCAAGCTCACCATCGCCACCACCGACTATGATCATTTCCGAGACTTCCGTCTCGGCATCGTCAACGCCGAAGGCATCGACCACACCTGGCTTACGCTCGGCCACCATGAAGTGTTCGCGCGCTTCACCTTCAACCGCGAGTGGGAGGTGAGCGAGCTGTCGTTTGCGAAATTCTGCGCACAGGTGACACGCAGGACACCCGACATTATCGGCCTTCCGGTCGTCTGCTCGCGCCTCTTTCGGTTCTCGTCGTTCTACGTGAATAAGAAGAGCAAGATCAAAACGGCGGCCGATCTCCGGGGTAAGACGATCGGCTCGCCTGAATGGGCCCATACGGCCGCGGTCTATATGCGCGGCTGGCTCAATGACGAGCACGGCATCGGACTCCGCGACGTCCACTGGTATCAGGCGGGCGCCAATGAGGCCGGCCGCGTCGAGAAGGTCGAGCTTGATCTTCCAACGGGGGTGAAGCTCACGCGCGTCAACGATAAATCTTTGAGCGAGATGATCGCGTCGGGTGAGATCGACTGCGCGCTGATCGCCCGTCCGCCGAATTCGTTCCTGCAGGGCCATCCGGACGTGGTGCGCTTGTTTCCGAACTATCTGCAGATGGAGGAGGCCTACTACGAGCAGACCAGGGTCTGGCCCATCATGCACATCATCGCGATTCAGAGGCGGGTGCTCGACCAGCATCCCTGGGTCGCGCGCAATCTTTACAACGCCTTCGTCGAATCGAAGCACCGCAGCCTCGAGCGCCTGCTCGATCCCGCCGTCTCGCGCTATCCGCTCGCCTGGCTGCCGAGCTATGCGCGCAAGATGTACGAACTGTTCGACGGCGACCCTTTCCCTTATGGCATCGAAGAGAACCGGCCGACGCTGGAGCAGTTTCTGCGCTACACCCGCGAGCAGGGGATCGCGCACCGCCACGCCGCGCCCGAGGAGATTTTCCCCGAGGGGATCATGACTGCGGTCAGAGTGTAACGCGAGAGTGCTGGCCCTACGTGTTGTTCCAAGGCCGCAAATTGCGCACTTCCCACTTGCCGCGCTTGGCGCGGCAGGCCGCACCCTGCAACCATAACTCGCTGCCGTTCTTCACGTAGCTGGCGAGAAAATCGCGGCACGTGATCCCATCCTGACTGTAGTCCGAGGCGAGCGGTGTAACGGTGCCGCGGGCCCCGGTCTTCGGATTCTCCCACGGCACGCTGCTGTGCTTGCCGCCCTTGATCAAAAGCTCGCTCACGGCGGCGCGGGCGACGGCGAGATCGGTCTCGGCCGGCGTCTCCGCGGTCGCTTTGGGCGCGGCGGCTCGGGGCGAGTCGGCCTCAGCGGCTGCTCCGGCATCTTTGTTCGCAAGCCGGGTGTCGAGCTGGTAGGAGACACTGCAGCCGCCCCCCATCAGCGCAAAGGCGAGCAACCACGCGTGCGCCTGCAGGCGCCGCATCGCCACGTGCCATGAGCCCGACGTTCCTCTATAACGGGGCTGCTGGAACAACGAGCTCGGCCCCGACGCCACCACCCGGATACTCCGCAGAATGTCTGAATCAGCTCCGATAGAACACCCGGCCGGGTTAACAAGTAGTGATTTCACCGAGGCTGACGAGCCTTTGCGGCTGTTTGCCGCCTGGTTCGAGGAAGCGACCCGGAGCGAGCCGCGCGATCCAACCGCCATGTCGCTGGCCACCGTCGACGAGGACGGCCTGCCCAACGTCCGCATGGTGCTTATGAAAGGCTTCGGTGAGGGGGGCTTCGTATTCTATACCAACATCGAAAGCCAAAAGGGCCGGGAATTGGATCGAGACCACAAAGGCGCACTCCTTTTTCATTGGAAATCGCTCAACCGGCAGGTGCGACTGCGCGGCCCCGTGGAACGGATCGAAGATGTGGAAGCGGATGCCTATTTTGCGACCCGCCCGCGCCTCACTCAGATCGGCACCTGGGCCAGCAAGCAGTCGGCACCGCTCGAGAGCCCGCACGCGTTCGAGAAGGCGATCGCATTTTACGCCGCGAAATTTGCCGTCGGGGCGATTCCAAGACCGCCGAATTGGACCGGCTACCGCCTCCGGCCGCTCTTGATCGAGTTCTGGCAAGAGCGGCCATTCAGGCTGCATGACCGGGTCGAGTTCCGGCGCGAAGCGCTCGAGGCTCCCTGGCATAAGACGCGGCTCTATCCGTGATAGCGTTTCTCGGCCAGGCGGAAGCCGGTTAGGCCCCGAAAACGCAACAGCGCCGCAGCGGTTTCTGGTTTCGCCGGAACGCAAACCGCTCTAGCATCGGTTAACGTTTTGGGATTTGACCTTCATGGCGACGCCGCACTCGAACCAACCGCGCCGCGCCCTCCTGCTCACCGGGGCGAGCCGTGGCATCGGCCATGCCACGGTTAAGCGATTTTCGGCGGCCGGTTGGCGCGTGATTACCTGCTCGCGCCACCCGTTCCCGGAGAATTGCCCCTGGGAAATGGGGCCCGAAGATCATATCCAGGTTGATCTTGCCGATCCCGACCGCACGCTCTCCGCCATTGCCGACATCAAGCATCGGCTCGAGAACGGGGAACTGCACGCCCTTGTCAACAACGCCGCGATCTCGCCCAAGGCCAACGGCGGCACGCGTCTCTCCTCGATCGATACCACCGTCGATGTTTGGGACCACGTGTTCCGCGTGAACTTCTTCGCACCGATCATGCTCGCACGCGGCCTGTTGGAAGAGCTCAAAGCCGCCAAAGGCTCCGTCGTCAACGTCACCTCCATCGCCGGTTCGCGTGTTCATCCCTTCGCGGGGGCCGCGTACGCCACCTCAAAAGCGGCGCTGGCCGCGCTCACCCGCGAGATGGCGGCTGATTTCGGTCCGCTCGGCATCCGCGTCAACGCCATCGCGCCCGGCGAAATCGATACCACGATCCTGTCCCCCGGGACCTCGGAAATCGTGGCCCATCAAATTCCGATGCACCGGCTCGGCACCCCTGACGAAGTTGCCAAGATCATCTACGTGCTATGCACCGACACCTCGTCCTACGTGAACGGCGCCGAAATTCACATCAACGGAGGCCAGCACGTCTGAGGATGAAGGGACTGACGACGGGGGCGGATGGCAACGACCGTCGTCGGTACTCGGTTCAGAGCCACTTCTTCCATTTGAAGAAGAAGTACGGCAGCGCGGCTGCGAACACCATCAGCACGATCGCAATGGGATAGCCGAGATGCCAGTCGAGCTCCGGCATGTGCTTGAAATTCATGCCGTAGATCGACGCGATCAACGTCGGCGGCATCAGCGCCACGGCCGCGACCGAAAAAATCTTGATGACATTGTTCTGTTCGATGGTGACCACCCCGAGCATGGCGTCGAGGAGGAACTGAATCTTGTTTGAGAGATAGGCAGCGTGGTCGGACAACGAGTGGACGTCGCGCTGCATTCCGCGCAGCTGAGCACGCGACTCTTTCGCCCAACGCATGCTGTCGGCTTCGTTGGCGAGGTAGAGCAGTAGGCGCCCGATCGAGACCAGGCTCTCACGCACCTTGGAAGCGAGGTCGCCCTTCTTCCCGATCGCCTTGAGAATTTCGTTGTAGCTTCGACTGCGGTCGGCGCGCCCGGCCTCCAGCTCGAAAATATCGTGCGAGATCTGGTCGACCTCGGAACCGATGCGCTCCAAAATGTCGGCCGCACGATCGATGACGGCGTCGAGCAGGTCCATCATGACCGATTCTCCGGTCACGGTCGGCGAGCAAACCCGAGCGAGCTTGTTGCCCACGATCATGAATGGCCGCGGGTCATCGTAGCGCACCGTAATGAGCCGGTGGCCGGACAGAATAAAGGTCACCGGCGTCGTCTTCGGGGTGTCGGTGTCGGATTGGCACATCAGCGTCGCGGTCATGTAACGCGCGCCGTTTTCCACGTAGAGGCGGCTCGTGACCTCGATCTCCTGCATCTCTTCGCGCGTGGGAACGGCCATGCCGACCTTGCGCTCGACGATCTTGTCTTCCTCATGGGCCGGGTTCACGAGGTCGAACCAGACCGCGCTGTCAGGGACGTCGACATCCGACGTGACCGCCATGCGGTCGAGCGATGTGCCGCGCGGAACGTAGACCCACAGCATGACCCCTCCGCCAGCCCCGGCGCGTCTTGGCTTCGCGGGCGAGCGCGGTGCGCCGCCAGCGACCTCATTGCGCCAGTGATGGCCCAATCAAGCCCGTTCTTGCAAGAACAATGAGCGAGGATGCAAGCAACGCCGCAGGGGCGAAGCCCGAGCGGCTTGCGGACAGACTTGATCCTGCGGGGAAACGCTAGCGGGAGGCGACGCCTGCGCGGAACGATCAGGCCGCCAACCCCGCGATCCACTTGTCCGGTTGATGGACGGCCGGGGCATAAGCGGGGTTCTTGACCTCGCTCCGGTACTGCAGCGCCGCCGCAACGGCGGATATTCCGATCTGGCCGTAGTGGCTGTCGAGACTTGATTCGTCGCGGCGGGCGTTTTCACCGGATTGCGCCGCATTGTTCTTGGTCATTTTCTGCTCCGTGGGAACTCTCAATTCTCACCCGTTCGTCTGCTGGGCAGGTT
>JBKOXY010000107.1:0-5901 GCA_046725125.1 Pseudomonadota bacterium
GCCCTCGATGCGGCTCACCAAGGACGTGATCCTGTTCACGACCCGCGAGATGCCGAAATGGAATCCGATCAACGTGTGTTCCTATCACCTGCAGGAGGCGGGTGCGACGCCGGTGCAGGAGCTCGCCTTTGCGCTCGCGACCGCGATCGCGGTGCTCGACACGGTGCAGACATCGGGCGCCGTCGAAGCCGGCGCATTCGGCGAGGTGGTCGGGCACATCTCGTTCTTCGTCAATGCCGGCCTGCGCTTCATCACCGAGCTCTGCAAGATGCGCGCCTTTGCCGAGCTCTGGGACGAGATCACCGCCGAGCGTTACGGCGTCAATGATCCCAAGCAGCGGCTGTTCCGCTATGGCGTGCAAGTCAACTCGCTCGGGCTGACCGAGCAGCAACCGGAGAACAACGTCACTCGGATTCTCATCGAGATGTTGGCCGTGACGCTGTCGAAAAACGCCCGCGCGCGAGCTGTGCAGCTGCCGGCCTGGAACGAAGCGCTCGGCCTGCCGCGGCCCTGGGACCAGCAATGGTCGCTGCGCATGCAGCAGATCCTCGCCTACGAGACCGACCTGCTCGAATACGGCGACATTTTCGACGGCTCGCCCGCGATTGCCGCCAAGGTCGAGGGGCTCAAGCGCGAGGCGAAAGAGGAGCTGGCGCATATCGCCGCGCTCGGCGGCGCGGTCGCTGCCGTCGAGCAAGGCTATATGAAACATCAGCTCGTGGAATCGAACACCCGCCGCATCGAGGCGATCGAACGCGGCGAGCAGACGGTGGTCGGCGTCAATCGGTTCGTGGAGAGCGAGCCGTCGCCGCTCGCGGGCGCGGCCGACGCTATCGTCACGGTCTCGCCGCAGGCGGAAGCCGAGCAGATCGAACGCCTCAAGGCATGGCGCAGCACCCGCGACCAAAAGGCGGTCGCGGCGGCTCTCAAGGAGCTGCGCGCCGCGGCAAGAGAAAACCGCAACATCATGCCGGCCTCGATCGACTGCGCCAAAGCTGGAGTCACCACCGGCGAATGGGGCTTTGCGCTCCGCGAAAGCTTTGGCGAGTACCGCGCGCCCACCGGCGTCGGGCGCGCGGCGCGCAACGAGACGGTGGGTCTCGACGACTTGCGCGCCGACGTCGACCGCGTGTCGCGCAAGCTTGGCCGCCGGCTGAAATTCGTGCTCGGCAAGCCGGGCCTCGATGGCCATTCCAACGGCGCCGAGCAGATCGCGGTGCGTGCGCGCGACGCCGGCATGGATGTGGTCTACGAAGGCATCCGCCTGACGCCGGCGGAAATCGTCGAGGCCGCGCGCGAGCAGCGCGCGCATGTGGTGGGGCTGTCGATCCTCTCGGGCTCGCACGTGCCGCTGGTGAAGGACGTGGTCGCACGCATGAAAACCGCCGGCCTCGACGGCGTGCCGGTCGTGGTCGGCGGCATCATCCCGCCCGAGGACGCGCAGGCCCTGCAGAAGGCCGGCGTCGCCGCGGTCTATACGCCCAAGGACTTCGAGCTCAACCGCATCATGGCGGACATCGTGCGGATCGTCGATCGGACCGGAGCGTAGCGTGCAAAGACACTATCCTTCGAGCGATCCTTCGAGCGAAAGTTCCGCCCCGTGGCTCTGGCGCAACGAAGCGCGAAAGAAATAATCATTTCAAGTCCATAGCTGCGCCGTCCGGACGTTTATCGGGGGCCGCTCTTTTAGGAGGTTACCGCCCGCCCTTGACTCGCCGCAGTCTGACGCGACCGTTCGCGCATGCCATGTCCTGCGGCCGCAACGGCCGCTCGGACGTCCTGTCGGCGTGAGTTCGGGGGGCTGCCGGATGAAAAAACTGATCTTTGCCAGCGTCGGCCTGATCGCAGTCGCGGCCGCGTTGCGGACCGCAGCCGCGGCCGAGGCGGACGTGTACGGCCCTCCGCCGGTGGTGTACGGCCCCCCAGTGACGGTGGTGATCTTCACCTGGACCGGCTTCTATTTCGGCGGCCACGTGGGCGGCGGCTGGGGCCGAAAGGATGAGAACGGCATCCCGTATCGTTTCTTCGCCGACACCATCACGCCGGCACCGACCTCGGTCGACGTCAGCGGATGGCTCGGCGGCGGCCAAATCGGAGCCAACTACCAAGTCGGTTCCTTCGTATTCGGCGCGGAGGCGGATGCCAGCGGCGCAAATCTCACCGGCAGCAGCTCCTGCGGGTCGACCTCGTTGCTCAACCGCGCGCTGCCGCCTGCGAACTGCAAGGTCAAGGTCGAGGGCGTCGGCACCATTGCGGCCCGGCTGGGCGTCGCCTTCGATCGCGTCCTCCTCTACGGCAAGGGCGGCGGCGCCTGGGCGAGCGACAAATACAGTTTGACGTCGCCGAACACCACGCTCCTGCCGACCTTCAACGGCAGCGAGACCAAGTGGGGCTGGATGGTCGGCGCCGGTGTCGAATATGCCTTCTATGACAACTGGTCCGCGAAGATCGAATACGATTACATGGGCTTCCGCACCAGTAACCTCCAATTCACGGATGCCACAGGCTCCTTCTTCCTCAACTCCAACATCCAGCAGCAGCTCCACGTCGTGAAAGCCGGCATCAATTATCGATGGGGTTGGGCTCCGGTCGGCGTCCGATACTGACGGCGCCGGCGCGACGTCATTTCGTCGTTTGCATCGCCACGGATGCGAGCACCTGCGTGAGCGCGCTCGGGCTGAGCGGCTTGGTGAGATAGCCGTCCATCCCCGCGGCGCGGCCGGTGGCCTCATCGGCGGCATTGGCGCGGCCGGACACACCGACGATCGGCACGCGGCCGCCGCGACCGGGAAGCGCGCGGATGCGCCGCGTGGCTTCGACGCCGTCGAAATCCGGTAGCGTCACGTCCATCAACACGGCGTCGTAGCGTCCCTGCGCCACCGCCTCGACCGCCGCTGCGCCGGTGCCGACGAAATCCGCGCGATGGCCGAGCTCGGCGAGGAGGGTATTGAGCAGAACGCGGCCGTAAGGATTGTCCTCGACGCAGAGCACGGCGAGCGAACGCGCCGCTGCGTCGCGCGCGGCCGCGCCCTCCGAGGGCGCCGTTCCCGCTGCCTCCGCGACCTTGTCCACGGTGACGCTCATCCGGAACCGGCTGCCGCGCCCGGGCTCGCTCGTCACCGCCAAATCCCCGCCCATGGCCTTGGCGATGCGTTTGACGAAGGTGAGGCCTAAGCCAGCACCGCCATAGTTGCGCGCGACTTGCTCGCTCGCCTGGGCGAAGGGACGAAACAGCCGCTTGATCTCGGCGGCGGTGAGCCCGATGCCGCTGTCCGTCACGGTGAAGATGAGGCGCGCCTTGCCGCGCGCGGCCCGTTCGCAGGTCACGTCGAGGCGCACGCTGCCGTGCTCGGTGAACTTCACCGCATTGTCGATGAGATTTTCCAGCGCCGCCCGCAACCGCAGCGCATCGCCGATCACCGCCTGCGGCAGGGCGGCGGAAATATCCGCCGCGTGCTCAAGCCCCTTGGCCTCGGCGCGTCCGGCGAGCGAAGCGGCGAGCGCGTCGGCCAGGCGGCGCGGGCGAATGAGTTCGCGCCGCAGCACGAGACCCTTGGCACCGGCCCGCGCGGCATCGACGATCAGCGAGGTGAGCAAGGCAAGATGCTCGGCGGTGCTTTTGATCGCCGTCGCCCAACCGCGCTCGCGGGCGCCGAGGTCGGACGTGGCCAACAGCTCGCCCAACGCCAGGATGCCGGTCAGCGGCGTTCTGATCTCATGGGCGAGGTCCGCCAGCGTCGCCTCAATCGCGCGCGGATGAGGCGTAGGCGAGCCCCGGCGCGCCTTGCGCTTGGCCCGACGCGGCCGCTTGCCAGCGGATATCCTTGGTCTCGCCATCGCACCCCCAAGGGGCAGATTGCCACGCAGACGAGCCGCCGGCCACAGCCTCACGCAAGCCCGACCATCCGCCGGATGTCAGCCGCACTCGCACCAGCCTCGCGCAGCGCCCGCAAGGCGGTCGCGCGGGTCGATTTCGAGAGCTTTTGCCCGTCGGCGTCGAGGATCAGGCGGTGGTGATGGTAGGCGGGTGCCGGCAGGCCGAGCAGCGCCTGCAGCACCCGGTGCACGCTGGTCGAGGCGAACAGATCCTGCCCGCGCACGACGTGGGTCACGCCTTGGCGCGCATCATCGACCACGACCGAGAGGTGATAGCTCGTGGGCATCTCCTTGCGTGCCAGCACGACGTCGCCCCACATCTGCGGATTTGCCGTGACCGATCCGGTTTTACTCCCGCCACCGGTCTCGATCCACGTCAGCGGCCCGGTTCGCGCGAGCGCCGCCGTCATGTCGAGTCGCAGGGCATAGGGCTCGCCCGCCGCCATGCGCCGCTGCCGCTCGGCAGGCGAGAGCGAGCGCGCATCGCCGGGGTAGAGCGGCGCGCCATCGGGATCGCGCGGCCAGGGCGCATGCATTTCGCGCTCGGCGACGAGGCGCGCGATCTCGCCGCGGCTCTCGAAGCTCGGATAGACAAGTCCCTTAAGCCGCGCGAGCGCCGCGCGGTAATCGTCGAGATGCACGCTCTGGCGGCGCACGGGCTCCTCCCAGGTGATGCCGAGCCACGCCAGGTCTTCATAGATCGCCGCTTCGTATTGCGGCCGGCAGCGCGCCGCGTCGATGTCCTCGATGCGCAGCAGGAACCGGCCACCAGCCGCGCGCGCCATCTCAAAATTGATGAGCGCGGAGAGCGCATGGCCGACATGCAAATAGCCGTTCGGGCTCGGCGCGAAGCGGAAGACGGGAGTGCTCATGCGCGTGCGGGTCGTCCATGCCCGAGAAAGGGGTTGCGTCGCGATGGCATTTGTAGATGCTTCGCCGCGGTCATGTCCTTCTTCATCCACACCGAAGCCGATCTCGATCACGCGATCGCCCGTCTCGTCGATGTCGATCCACGCTTCGGCATCGTGCTGTCGCGGGCGGGGCGACCGCCACTGCGGCGACGGCCGGACGGATTTTCCGGCCTTGCCTCGATCGTCGTGTCGCAGCAGCTCTCGACCGCGAGCGCGAAAGCGATCTGGGCGCGACTCAAGGAGGCCTTCGATCCGTTCGACCACGCGGCGGTGCTGCGCGCGCGTTCACCCAGACTCGCGCGCGCCGGCCTCTCCGCGCCGAAAATTCGCACGCTCAAGGCCATCGCAAAAGCCATCGATCGCGGCGAGCTCGATCTTCCCGCGCTGGTCAAGAAGCCGGCGGACGAGGCTCATGCCGCGCTCACCGCGGTTCATGGCATCGGGCCCTGGACCGCCGACATCTATCTTCTGTTCTGCCTCGGCCATGCCGACGCTTGGCCCGCCGGCGATCTGGCTTTGCAGGAGGCGACGCGGCTGCTGCTCGCGCTCAAGACGCGCCCGACCTCGAAAGAGATGGGACCGCTGGCCGAATCGTGGCGCCCATGGCGCGGTGCGGCGGCCTGCATGCTCTGGTCCTACTACCGCACGGCCAAGCAGCGCGACGGCGCGCCGATCCCGGCGACGGTGAGCAATGGCTGAGCTCGAGGGTCCGCGGCTGGAGCCGCGCTCGGGTCCGGCGCGCCAGCTCGTGGTGTTCCTGCACGGCTACGGCGCCGACGGCAACGACCTCATCGATATCGGCCGGGCGTGGCAGGGGCTGTTGCCCCAGGCAGCCTTCGTCTCCCCGCATGCCCCGGAGCCCTGCAGCCAGGCGCCGGTCGGCCGGCAATGGTTCCCGCTCACCTTCCGCGATCCCGATGAACGCTGGAGCGGCGTCAACAAGGCGGCGCCCGTGCTCGCGACCTTCCTCGACGCCGAGCTCAAGCGCCGCAATCTCCCGCCCTCGGCGCTCGCGCTCGTCGGCTTCAGCCAAGGCACGATGATGGCGCTGCATGTGGGGCTGCGCCGCGCGGCGGCGCCGTTCGCAATCGTCGGCTATTCCGGATTGCTGGCG
>JBKOXY010000466.1:0-2997 GCA_046725125.1 Pseudomonadota bacterium
CGGGATGCCGTCATACGGTCCGCCGGCCGGGTAGGGCACGATGATGCGAACCGGCTTTCCCGGATATGGCTCGGCGCTCCAAGCGAAAGTTCGCAGCCCTGCGAGGAACGCGGGCGCGACGAGAAGCTTGGCTGCGGAACGGCGGTTCAAACGCACGGATGGCGCCTCAGGCGGAGATCTTCAATCTAGCATAAGGACTACGCTCGTTCTCCGATACGATGACGGAAGACGACAGCCGTCACGGCGCGCGTCCCGACGGCTCGATCAATGCGGCGGCCTTTTGCACGATCGTGTTGGGCGTGGCGTAAGCCTTTGCCAGAAGCGTGTCGATCTCGGCCGCCGTCAGCGGCTCGACCTCCAACTGCGCCTTGTCCGCATCGGCGCGAAATTCACCATCGGTTATCGTGGCGTCGAAGGCGCGCCGCAACGCGGCGAGACGATCGGCCGGCACGCCGGGCGGCGCGGCAAACGGGCGCCCCGCCTCCTGCCGGATCAAGATCAGCTCCAGCACCTGCGTGCTCTCCACATCGGCGACGAGGTCGAGCGCGCTCGGCACATCCGGCAGGTCGGGAAGCTTGGTAAGACCCATCTGGACGATGACGTTGAGGAGCTTGTCGCTGATCCAGTGCGGGCGCGACGCCTTGATGGTGGACCAGGACAAGCCGCAGATACCCTCGGCCTCTCCGCGCTCGACCGCGAGCGTCAAACCCGCGCCGGTGTCGTATCCGGCGATCACTTTGAATTTGGTGCCGACCAGCGCGTTCAGCGTCTTGGGAACGATCGCGGTATTCGAGGTCGCGCCGGCGGCGGCCACGATGACCTCGCGCGCGCGGGCAGCCGCGATGGTCTTGATCTCCGACCGGTGCCAGGTGGCGCAGACGTTCTGCAATTTGCCGATGCTGCCCAGCCAGCTGAACTTCTGCGCGTCGTAGCGCGCGCTCGCGTTGCCGAACAGCGGGTCCATGGCCGCGCCGTTGGTGAATGCGGCGATGGTCGCGCCGTCCTTGTCGGCTGCGCTGTAGAGCGTGCTGGCGGCCGCAAGCCCGGCCGCGGCCGGCATGTTCTTGGCGATGATGTTGGGATTGCCGGGAATGTGGCGCGACAGATGGCGGGCAAAAACGCGGGCATAGGTGTCATAGCCTCCGCCCGCGCCGCCGCCGACCAGCATGGTGATCGATTTGCCCCTGTAGAATCCCTCGACCGTCTGCGCCAAGGCGCTCGCCGGCCAAGTTGCTGCTGCGAACAGCAGCGCCATGATGGCTCGCGTGCCGGCGTTCATCCGTGGCCCCGCGGCTAGCGTCGGTACTTCTGCTGCATGGCCGTGAAATAGCCCTCGGCTTTAAGCGCTGCGAGCAGGCTCGCGTCCACGTAATCCTCCACCTTCTGGCTGCCGCCGGGGAACTGCGCCAGGATGTTCCCGACGCCGGGCTGGGAAATTTCGACGTTGGTCGGCGATTGCGCCTTGAAGTCATTGTAGGTGATGTCGAGGATTTTCGGATCGGCGATCTTGAGTTCCTTGGCCAGCACGGCTTTCGCGCGCCTCTCGTCGCTGAGCGCGAGATAGTTGCCTTCGATCGTTCCTTTCAAGAATCGGGTGAGCACATCGCGCCGGCCGGCGATGTCGCCTCGCCGCACCACGATCGAGCTGAACACCCACGGAATCTGCTCGGGCACGAGATCGACGAGAACGTTGACGCCTTGCTCGCGCGCCAGGCTCGCGAGCGGCTCGTTAAGCGGCGTCGCTTTGATCTCGCCCGACTTTACCGCGTCGAGGCGGCGCATGCCGCCGCCATATTCCTTCAACGTCACGTCGTTGCGGGTGAGGCCGAGCCGCGCCAGCGCGAGCGTGACGGTGGAATCGCTCTCCGAGCCGAACGTGCTCACGCCGATCACGCCGCCCTTGAGCCCGGCCGCTGTCTTCACCCCGGGCGCGGAGAAGAAGGTGAAGCGAATGACGTTGCTCAAGGAGCCGATGGTGCGGATATCGCCGCCACTCCGGTTGATGCGGATCACCGAGGACAATCCCACATGCATGACGTCGAGCCGGCCGGCCTGCAGCTCGGCCGCGCCGCGGCTGCCGCCGCTCATGTTGATGATGTCGACCTTGAGTCCCTCCGCGGCGTAGAAACCGGCATCGCGGGCCATGTACCACGCCAGTACGGTGTTGACGGGATCGGAGATGCCGGCCTTGACCTCGATCGGCTCCTGCGCGGCCACCGGCCGCCAGCAGACGAGAACGAGAGCCAGGACAGCGGCGCAGACGTGCACGCCGCGCGCATGGGTTTTCGTTGGCATCCCGACGCTCCTTTTGCGATTTTTTTGTCACGCTCCGCCAACCGCGGAGAACTCAAAACTCCCGGAACAGCCGGCCGAATCCCGCGATGCGGTCGTTGACGCCGCAGCGCCGCAGCGCATCCCACACGATCGCCTGGTGCGCCGCCATCACGTTGATGCCGAACTCGCGCTCGAGCGCGTCGATTGCCTCCGCCGTCGGCCAATGCGGCGACGGCAACAGGATCGAGTCGGCGTCCGGGTGCTCGCGCATGAGCTTGCGCCCCATGTCGAGCGCGGCGTGGCGCGGGATGCGCCCGATCTGGTTGAAGGCGCTGCCCCAGCCGGTCGCGCCCAGCACCTCGCAGCCGAAATGGGCGCCATAGCTCGCGATCCGGTCGGTCTCGCTCAACTCGTAGGGCTGCGCCACCACCACCTTCTTGCAGCCGAGGGCCTTGGCGGCTCTCGCCTGCGCCGCCGCGCTGGTCGAGACCTTGATCTTCAGCTCGGCCTCGAGGTCGATGATCATCCGCTCCGCGTTGGCGTAGCCCTTCGACAGGTTGATGGGAACGCCGCCGAGCACGACGATGTCCACGCCGGCCGCCGCCATCTCGCGCGCGGCCTTCATGCTGATGTCGTAGGACTGCTCGACCTCGCCCTTGCTGCGCACCACGATCGCCAGCGTGGTGATGACGAGCGTCACGCCGGCGGGAACGATCTTGTAGA
>JBKOXY010000147.1:0-5370 GCA_046725125.1 Pseudomonadota bacterium
CCTCGCCGACGACTTTTCTGATCGCGGCGCGCATCGACGCGGGCGTGGCGGAGGTGGGCTTTGCCGCAAGCGGAACGGCGATCCCGACGACGCCGGCGAGCGCCGCGGCCTCGATCAAGAAGCGGCGGCGGGTTGCTTGCATGTCATCGTCGCGCGTCATGGTGCTCACTCGTCGCGCAGGGTCGCGAGATAGGCGACCACGTCCTCGATCTGCTCCGCCGTCAGCACGGGCTTGCCTTGAAAGGCCGGGGCCACGCGCGTGAGACCGTCGATCCGGTAGTAGGGCGGCATGATCGTGTCCGCGTTGAGGCGGCTTGCATCCACGATCCGCAGCCGCAACTGGCCCTCCGACCAGCGCGCTCCGGTTCCCTTGAGGTCCGGCGCCAGTGTGCCTTGGAACTTCTCCTCCGGGAAGGGCCCGCTGTGGCAGAGGAGACAAAGGCCCACCTGCCGGTTAACGACGATGTTGCGCCCGCGTTCCACGTCTCCCTTCGCACCGGTCAGCGACTGGGGGATGGCATCGCCAACCACGGCATAGGGACGAAGTTGCTCCTCGGTCCGCGCGTCATTGGCGAAGCTTGCGATTGCGGCGGCGAGCGCGGCCGCACAGACGAGTGCGCCGCAACGCTCAGCCGAAGACTTCGTTGGTGATCGTCTTGAACCAGTCATTCGCGAAAGTTGCTTCGAGCGCGCGCGTGGAGCTCGGCGCGTCCACCGGACTCACGCCGGCCGAGCCCTCGACCTCCTTGATCTGACCGTCCGCCGGCCGGTAGACGCCGGCGATCGAGATGCCGTAATCGGGCGCCACCAGACTGTAACAGGTGTTGATGAGCTTGGGCTCGTCGGGCCTGCCGCCGGCAAGCAGCTTCGCCACCGCGGCTGCGCAGACCTTGGCCTGGGCATTCGCCGAGAACGCCGATTTCGGCATGGCGCCCGCGATCGAGGCGTCGCCGATGACGTGGACGTTGGGCTGCAGCTTGGATTCGAACGTGGCCGGGTCGATCGGACACCAACCGGTGCGATCGGCGGCCCCCGCCATCTCGGCGATGCGTGCCGCCTTTTGCGGCGGAATGACATTGGCGACATCGGCCTTGTGCCGGCCAAAATCGGTGACGAGCGTCATTGCTCCGACGTCGACCGAGGTCACCTTACCGCCGCTCGATAGCGACACCCATTCGAGGTTCGGATAGAGCGCTTTCCACGCATTCTGAAACAGGCGCTGCTTGGAGAAGGCATCCTTGGCGTCGAGAACAATCAGTTTCGATTTCGGCTTCTTGGTCTTGAGATAGTAGGCGATCAGGCTCGCTCGCTCGTAGGGACCGGGCGGGCAGCGGAAAGGATTGGCGGGCGCCGACATCACCACCGTGCCGCCGTCCTCCATGGCTTCGAGCTGGCGGCGCAGCAGCAGCGTCTGCTCACCGGCCTTCCAGGCATGCGGCATGCGCTCGGCGGCGGCCTCGTTATAGCCGGGCAAACCGTCCCAACGGATGTCGATGCCGGGCGAGAGCACCAGGCGGTCGTAGGGAAGCCGTGCGCCATTGCCGAGCGTCACCGTGCGTCCCTGCGGATCGACCGCGGTCCCCGGCGAAAGCTGGAGGACCACCTGATCGGCGGCGAACTTGTCGTAACCGAATTCTTGCGCCTTGAGGTCGCGAAGCCCGGCGATGACGCCGTTGCTGAATGGACAGGCGATGAACGTCGGGTTCGCCTCGACCAGCGTCACGGTGATGCGCGGATCGATGCGTTTGATGAAACGGGCGCAGCTCGCTCCGCCGAAGCCCCCGCCCACGACGACTACGCGCCCGCCGGCGCCTTGGGCGGTGGCGGGGAGCGGCAGCAGGGCCGCGCCGGCGGCCGCGGCCTTGAGGAAGTCACGCCGGCTCGTGCGCTTTGCAGTCATGATCGGCCTCCTCAATCCTTCTGCGCGCCATACCAGGTGGCGATGGCTTTGACTTCATCGTCCGAGAAACCCTTGGCGATGCGGTCCATCACGGTCGAGGGAAGTTGCCCCGACTTGAACGCCTGCATTGCGGTGCCGATGTCCGCTGGATTGCGGCCGATGAGCCGCGGCACCGTCGTTTGCGCGGTGCGGGCCGCCGGATGGCAGCCGGAACAGGAGAGCGCGCCGGGCGGAGCATCCGCCGGGCCGGCCGCCGAAGCATGACCGATCAACGTGAAAACCGAGGCGATAGCAGTCACGACGCGCGTGGCATTCATGTCGGGCCTCCCAAATGCGCGTGGGCGCCGATTGCGTCCGTTCGTTTTTCTTATGCGCTCCTCAAATCGTGGTTTTTGAGCGGCAGCGAGCGGATGCGCTTTCCCGTCGCCGAGAAAATCGCATTGCACAAGGCGGGTGCAAGGGGAGGCACGGCGGTTTCACCGATCCCACCCCAGAAACCGCCGCTCGCGACGATCACCGTCTCCACCCGCGGCATCTCGGCGAGACGCAGCATCGGATAGTCGTGGAAGTTCGCCTGCTCTACCCGTCCGTCGCTGATGGTGATCTCGCCATAAAGCGCCGCGGTGAGCCCATAGACGACTGCGCTCTCGGTCTGCAATTCGACGGTCAGCGGGTTGACCACATGGCCGGGGTCGATCGCCGATACCACGCGGTGCACCCGTACTTTGCCGTCGGTGGCCACTGAAGCCTCGACGACCTGCGCGCAAATGCTGTTTTGCGAGTTGTGGAGCGCGATGCCGCGAAACACGCCTTGCGGCTGCGATGTGCCCCAACCCGCGTGCGTGGCCGCGGCCTCGAGCACCGCAAGCTCCTTGGGCTTCTTGGCCAAAAGCTTGCGGCGGAAAAGATAGGGATCGGCGCCCACCGCATAGGCCATCTCGTCGACGAAGCTCTCTTTGAAGAACGCATTCTGTGAGTGGTTGACGCTGCGCCACACGCCGACGGGGACATGCGTGTTCCGCATGGCGAAATCGACGAGATAATTCGGCACGTCGTAGGGCATGTCTTCAAGCAGGCCTTGAAGAAAGTTCCGGTCGACCCCGAACTGCATCACTCGCGGAGAGACCGCCGCGATGATGGATTGGCCGGCGGTCCTTATCTTCCAGGCGACCGGCATGCCGTTGGCGTCGAGGCCGGCGGTCATCCGGGCGGTTGCCACCGGGCGGTAGAAGTCGTGGCGCATGTCCTCCTCGCGCGTCCAAACGAGCTTCACCGGCTGGCCGACCTCCTTCGCGATCAGCACCGCTTGCCGCACGAAGTCCTGAAAGATCCCGCGCCGGCCGAAGCCGCCGCCGAGCATCATCTTGTGAACCACGACTTTGCTCGGGGGTACGCCAGCGGCATCGGCTGCGATTGCGAGCGCCGTCTCGCCATCCTGGGTGGGCGCCCAGATCTCGACCAGGTCGGCGGTCACGTGCGCCGTGCAGTTCTGCGGCTCCATGGTGGCGTGAGCGAGGAAGGGCACCTCGTAGTCTGCTTCGATTCGCTTGACCGCCTGGCCGAGCGCGCGATCGACATCGCCGTCGCTGCGGCCGACGCGCGCGTCGGCGGCGCCCAGGCCCGCATGCAGCTGCGCGCGAATCGTGGCGCTTGAAACGCCGGAATTGTCACCGAAATCCCAGGTCACCGGCAGCGCCTCCGCTGCCTTTTTCGCCCGCCACCAGCTGTCTGCCACGACGGCGACGGCGTCTGGCTGCTTCACCACGTGGCGGATGCCCTTCATGTCGGCGAGCTTCGTCTCGTCGACGGACTTCAATGTGCTCTTGAACACGGGACATTGGACGATCGCCGCGTACAGCATATTCGGTAATTGCACGTCGATGGCGTAGATCGGCTTGCCCGTAATCTTGTCCGGGACGTCGAAGCGTCTTTGCCGGGTGCCGATCAGCGTCCAGTCCTTCGGCTCCTTCAAGGCGACCTGCGCGGGTGGAGCGATGTCGGCAGCGGCCGCCGCAATGCGGCCGAACGTAATGTTGCGGCCGCTCGGGAGGTGGGTAATCACGCCTTGCGCGGCCGCGCATTCGGCGTCGGGCACGTTCCAACGCGCGGCGGCGGCCGCAATAAGCATCGCGCGCGCGGTGGCGCCGGCGCGGCGCAGGTCGTTCTGCGACGCGCTGATGGAGCGGCTCGCGCCCGTCGACATGTTGCCCCACACGCGGTCGCGCCTGCGATTCTCGTGCGGCGGCGCAAACTCGGCCTTCACCTTGCTCCAGTCGCAGTCGAGCTCTTCCGCCACCAGCATCGGCAGCGCGGTAAAGCTGCCCTGACCCATTTCCGACTTGGCGACGCGAATGATCACCGTCTCGTCGGGCTCGATCACGATCCAGGCGGTGATTTCCCGGCGGAAGCTTGAGGCGTGAATGGCGCGCGGGCCGAACGGGATTTCGAAGCCGAGCGCCAGCGCGCCGCCGATGGCGGCGACACTGGCGAGGAACGAGCGGCGGTCGAAGTGCGCGACGCGGCTCATTGCGAGCTCATCCCGCTGACGCGCCGGCCCGCGGCGGCGTGGATGGCCGCGCGGATGCGCTGGTAGGTCCCGCACCGGCAGATATTGGTGATGGCGGCGTCGATCTCCGCGTCGCTCGGGCTCGGCTTGTCCTTGAGAAGGGCGGCCACCGCCATCATCATTCCGCTCTGGCAATAACCGCATTGCGGAACGTCGAGGTCGAGCCACGCCTTCTGCACGGAATGAAGCGCGCCGTTCGATCCCAGACCTTCGATGGTGGTGATTTGCTTATGAGCGACGGCGCTCACCGGTAGCGAGCACGAGCGCATCGGCGTACCGTCGACGTGCACCGTGCAGGCGCCGCACTGGGCAATCCCGCAGCCGTATTTCGTGCCCATCAGACCGAGCGTGTCCCGCAGCACCCAGAGCAGGGGCGTGTCGGAATCGACATCGACGTCGTGGGCTCGCCCGTTGACGGTAAGACGCGCCATCCCCTCCCTCTCGACCGGACCTCAAAGCGGCGGTTCGATCGTCCCGGAGATTAGTTCAAAAAGCTCATGCGCGCAAAAACTCACCGTCGCGGGCGCATAGCCCGCGCTTATAGCGCTGGCGGCACGCGCCTTGCGCATCTTGCTGGGAGAAAGGCGGCGGCCGATGCGGCCGCCGCCGCGCGGGGGTGTCTCACGCCATCTGGATGTTGTGGTTCTTCAGCGGGAACGAGCGGATGCGCTGGCCTGTGGCCTTGAAGAACGCATTGAGCACGGCGGGCGCGGCGACGCAGATCGTCGGCTCGCCGACGCCGCCCCAAGGCTCGCTGCCTCCCGATGGCATGAGGATCGACTCGACCTTGGGCATTTCGGCGATGCGCATCGAGTTGTAGTTATCGAAGTTGGTCTGCTCGATGCGGCCGTCCTTGACGGTGCACTCCTGATAGAACAGCGCGGACAGGCCGTAGACGAACGAG
>JBKOXY010000368.1:0-3120 GCA_046725125.1 Pseudomonadota bacterium
GCGGTGCTGACGACCTCGCACAAATAATCGATCCGGCCGCCTTGGAGATCCTGCATGGCGGGGCCGGTCCCACGGTAGGGCACGTGCGTTATGTCGACGCCGATGAGGTAGTTGAGCAGCACGCAGCCGAGATGGGTCGCCGAGCCCGCGCCGGCTGAGCCGTATTGCATCGTGCTCTGGTTGGCCTTGGCGTAGGCGATGAACTCCTTGAGGTTGTTCACCGGCAGGTCCTTGCGCGTAATGAGCACGATCGGAACCTCGGCGATGAGCGCAACCGGCGTGAAATCGGTCACCGTGTTATAGAGCGGCTTCTTGTACATGGTCTGGCTTTGCGCGTGGGTGCCCACGGTGCCGAGCACGAAATTGTAGCCGTCGGGCGCGGCGTCGGCGACGCGCTTGGAGCCGGTCATGCCGCCCGCGCCGCCGACGTTCTCAACCACGATCTGCTGGCCGAGGATCTCGCCCATGCGTTGCGCCATGACCCGGCCGAGCACATCGGTTGGACCGCCGGCCGCGAACGGAATGATCATGGTCGGCGGCCGGGTCGGATAGCTCTGTGCCAGCGCCGTGCCGGTGACTGCAAGCAAGATGCCGCACGCCGCGCCGGATATGCTCTTGAGCATTTGGCTCCTCCCTGATTGCGCGCAAGCTTTGTCCTTCCGCTAGACGGTGGTCAAGGCGCTGCTTGACGCGGGGCTCGCATGGGCTTGTGACCGATGAGCGGGCCGCGTAAGAGGCAGGCTGTCGGAGCTCTCAGACCCAAGGTCCGTGTATGCCGATAACCCGCGTCGCTGTTGCCGGCCTCGGCGCCATCGGCCGCGTGCTCGCGCGCAAGCTCTCCGCCGGCATGCCGGACCTTACGCTCGCTTGTGCGGCTGCGCGTGATCATGCCAAGGCGCGAGCTTGGCTCGATGCCGAGCGCATCACGTGTCCCTTGGTCGAGCCCGAGGCGTTTCCGGCCCATGCCGATCTTGCGGTCGAATGCACCCCGGCTTGCGTGCTCGAGCGAATCTGCCGGCCGATGCTGGAGGCGGGAAAGCAGGTGATGGTGCTGTCAGTCGGCGCGCTGTTGCCGCGGCCCGACTTGATCGAGCTCGCGAAAGCGCGGGGAGGGCAGATCATCGTGCCGACCGGGGCGCTGCTCGGACTCGATGCGGTCACCGCCGCGGCCGAAGGCCGGATTCATTCCGTGCGCATGATCACGCGCAAGCCGCCGCGCAGCCTTCTGGGCGCGCCTTATCTCGATGCGAACGGTATCTCGCTCGAAGGGCTCAACGGGCCCAAGCTGGTGTTCTCCGGCACGGCGCGGGAGGGAGCGGCGGGATTTCCCGCCAATGTCAACGTCGCGGCGGCGCTGGCGCTGGCCGGCATCGGACCCGACCGCACGATGATGGAAATCTGGGCCGACCCTTCGGTCGACCGCAACTGCCATACCGTCGAGGTCGACAGCGACTCGGCGCGCTTCACTCTCGCGATCGAAAACATCCCCTCGGAAAATCCCCGAACCGGACGGATCACGGCGCTCTCGGTCGTTGCCGCCCTGCGCAAGCTCAAGACGCCGCTGCGAATTGGAACTTGAGTTAACCCTTGCCTAACGGGCGAAACGCTGCCCGCTTGCCGGCGCGTCCCGGCTCAAGCCGTTTCGGCGGCCCATGACCACTCCCGTAAATGGTTCGATTTATTGCAAAATTTAAGGGTGCCCGAGTTCCGGGGGACCGTGCTTCGGCCATAATCTTAGCCCCAAACGCGGCGATCATCCGGGGAGGTGCGACAACGGAAGGGGGCCACCAACCGCCATCTCTGTGGCAGAACCGTGAACCCAACGGTAGCCGCTTGCGACTAATCTCACGAGTCCGACCGTCCGAAACCGATGCAATCGACATCAGACGAGGTGCTCATCGGACGGATCGCGAACGGCGATCGGCTCGCCATGCAGGTGCTGTATGCGCGGCACCACGTGCGTGTGTTTCGGTTCGTAGTACGTCTTGTTCGGGATGAGGCCACGGCAGAGGACGTGATCAGCGAGGTGTTTCTCGACGTGTGGCGTCAGGCTGGTCGGTTCGAAGGGCGCTCGGCGGTGTCGACGTGGATGTTGGCCATCGCCCGCTTCAAGGCCCTCTCGGCGCTCAGGCGTCGGCCGGACGAGGAGTTGGACGAAGAGACCGCAGGCGCGATCGAGGATCCGTCGGACGATCCGGGGGCCGTCCTGGAGAAAAAGGACAAGAGTACAATGATCCGGAAGTGCCTTACGGGACTTTCGGCCGAACATCGGGAGATCATCGACCTCGTGTACTACCACGAGAAATCGGTCGAAGAAGTAGCCGAGATCGTCGGCATCCCGGAGAACACGGTCAAGACGCGCATGTTCTACGCGCGCAAGCGACTAGCAGAGCTGCTCAAGGCGGCGGGAATTGATAGAGGTTGGCCATGAACGCGATCAACAAAGAGCCAGAGCGCCATGAGATCGAAGCTCTGCTGCCGTGGCACGCGGCAGGGACGCTCAGCCGCCGCGACGCCGATCGCGTCGAGCAAGCGCTCGCAGGCGACCGCGAACTCGCGCGGCGCTATGATCTCGTCCGCGAGGAGCTTGCGGAGACAATCCACCTCAACGAGACGCTCGGTGCGCCGTCGGCGCGCGCCATGGAGAAGCTGTTCGCCGCCATCGACGCCGAGGAGGCGCGCTCGCCGCGCCGCCAGCGCTCGTTCGACCTCGGCGGCCGCATCGCAGAGTTCCTGTCGAGCCTCACTCCGCGCACCCTCGCCTGGTCGGCAACCGCCGCCGCGGTTGCGATCCTGGTGCAGGCGGCCGTGATTGCAACGGTTGTGGTCAAAGACCAAGGCGCTCCGAGCGGGCCGTCGCTCGCGAGCGCGCCCAGCGAAGGCTCCTTTGCCGTCGTGCGCTTTGCCCCGCAAGCGACCGCAAACGACATCACCAACTTCCTCGGCGCCTACAAGGCCAAGGTGGTCGAGGGACCGCTGAATATGGGCGGCCAGCTCTACCGCATCCGTCTCTCCGAAACCAAACTGCCGAAGGACGAGGTCGGCAAGATCGTTCAGCAAATGCAAGCAGAATCGAAGGTCGTCGGCTTCATCGCCGCGAGGGAGTAAGGCCAAGCGGGT
>JBKOXY010000366.1:0-5111 GCA_046725125.1 Pseudomonadota bacterium
TCGATTCCTGCATAATGCTCCATGGCTGTCCTCCGTCTCCAGATGCTTGGGGCCGACTCAACGTCGTGACCCCGTTTCATCATCTATCGGGGGACAGCCACATCAACTCATCGCTCAGAGCAGGCCCATTACGGCATCTAATGCCCCCATTGAACTGGGGCCGACCGGCTCAGGCCACCATGCGCTCGACGCGGGGCGGCGCCGCCTCGTCGGTGTGCACGGCGAAGCGCTTGAGCACGTTCGGGCCGAAAGTGGTGCTGAACGCCACGTCGGCGGCGTCGCGCCCGCGCGCCATCACGATGCGGCCGATGCGCGGAACGTTGTGGCGGGCATCGAACGCGTACCAGCGGCCGCCGAGATAGACCTCGAACCAGGCGCTGAAATCCATCGGCTCGGGCTCGGGCGCAACGCCGATGTCGCCGAGATAGCCGGTGCAATAGCGCGCTGGGATGTTCATGCAGCGGCACAGCGTGATCGCCAGGTGGGCAAAGTCGCGGCACACGCCGCGGCGCTCGACCACGACGTCGGCGGCGGTCCTGGTGGCGCGGGCGTGCTGGTAGCCGAAGCGGACGTGAGAATGAACGAAATCGCAGATCGCCTGCACGCGCGGCCAGCCTGGCGGCGTCGTGCCGAAGCGGGACCAGGCCGCGCCCATCAGCCGCTCGGTCTCGCAGTATCGGCTGCCCAGCAGGAACACCAGCGTGTCGTGCGGCAGTTCCGCGACCTCGTGTTCGCGCGCCGTCGGCTCGACCGCGTCGGGCAGGCCCGAATCCGCGATCAGCGCATCCGTGGAAATTTTGAGCTCGCCCGCCGGCGCCACCAGACGGGTGCAGACGTTGCCGAACGCATCCAGATATCGCGTGACCGGCAGTGCGGGTGCGATGCGAAGCTGATCGGGCCGGATCATGTCGCTCGCCCGCGAGGGGTGCACGTTGAGCATCAGCACGACCGGCGTGCGCGCGGCGAACTCGTAGACCATCTCGAAGCCGACGCGAATCTGCATGGGTAGCATCTCGACCTGAGGCAAGAGGGAGTTGGCACAAATCGCGACCGCGGAGAATGTTCTCTCGTTCGCGGCCGGCTCCGATACAGGAATATCGGGGCAATGGCCAGCTATTTTTGACCATGCATTGCAACTATGACTTTGCCACTACTTTGGGCGCCCACGAATGAACTCAACGCCTATTATTTGGGGTGATTTCTTTTTAGAAATGTTTCTTTTGGCTATTTATCGATCCAAATTTCATCGCCGACCATGCGCATTTGTTCGGCTTGCCTAAACATGCAGCATGTCCCCGGTTTCATACTCTGTTCCCCGCGCTCCAGCGCCAGAAGTCGCTGCCTTCCTCGCGCATGAAGCGCGCGAGCACCATGTTGTGCACTTCGGACGCGCCGTCGACGAGCCGCGCCTGCCGCGCGTAGCGATAGATCCATTCCAGGATCGTGTCCTTGGAATAGCCGCGCGCGCCGTTGAGCTGAATTGCGACGTCTGCCGCCTGATGCAGCGTATCGGCGACGTGCAGCTTGGCCATGGAGACTTCCTTGCGCGCGTGATCGCCCTGGTCGAGCTTCCAGGCCGCGTGCATCACCAACAGCCGCCCGATCTGGATCTGATGCGCCACCTCGCCGAGCTTGATCTGCACGCTCTCGCGATCGCCGAGCCGCATCCCGAAGCCTTCGCGGTCGGCCACATAGGCCTGCGCGATCTCCATCGAGCGCTTGGCGAGTCCGAGCCAGCGCATGCAATGGGTGAGCCGCGCGGGCCCGAGCCTGATCTGGGTGACGCGCAGTCCGTCGCCGACCTTCATCAGCACGTTCTCGTCGGGCACCTCGAGCCCTTCGAAGACGAGCTCGCAGTGGCCGCCGTGCTCCTCCGGCCCCATGATCGGAATGCGGCGCAGGATGCGCCAGCCCGGCTGGTCGCGGTGATAGAGAAAGGCGGTGAGTCCGCGCCGTTGGTCGTCCGACGTGCGCGCCACCAGGATGAAATGATCGGCGACGCCGGCACCGGTGATGAACCATTTGTGGCCGCGGATCACCCAGTTGTCGCCTTTCTTCTCCGCGCGGGTGCGGATCATGCCGGGATCGGAGCCGCCGCCGGGCGCGGGCTCGGTCATGGCGAAGGAGGAGCGCACCCTGCCCTCGACGATGGGCTTGAGCCATTTGTTCTTCTGTGCCGATGTGCCCACGCGCGCGAGCAGGTTCATGTTGCCGTCGTCGGGCGCCGCGCAATTGAACGCGAGCGGGCCGAAGATCGAGCGGTTCGCCTCCTCGTACATCGCGGCCCAGCCCACGATCGGCAGCTCCATGCCGCCGTACTCTTTCGGCGCCTGCGGCGCCCACAGGCCTTCGGCCTTGGCCTTGGCCTGCACGCCGCGCAGCACATCGAGGCGAATGTTCTCGTGATCGTCGTAGTTGCCGGGATCGGCTTCGAGCGGCAGCACGTGCGCCTCCACGAAGCGGCGCGTGCGCAGGCGGATGTCCTCGATCTCGGGGGAAAGGGTAAAGTCCATGCCAGCGTCCTTTAGTTTGGCGGATGGTGCCGTTCGGCCCCCCGCCCTGCGGAAAGGGTACGACCTGTCATCCGCGTAATGCCACCATCTGGCCGCCGTCGACCACGATGGTCGCGCCCGCGATGAAGCGGCCGGCGTCGGATGCGAGCAGCAGTAGCGCGCCGTCGAGATCGCGCTCCTCGCCGAAGCGGCCCACCGGGATCTCGCGCGTGATCGCGGCGCCCTGCTCGCTCATGAGGTAATCGCGGTTGAGGTCGGTCACGATCCAGCCCGGCGCGATGGCGTTCACGCGCACGCCCTTGAAGGCAAGCTCAAGCCCGAGCGCCTTGGTGAGCTGAATGACGCCCGCTTTCGCCACCGCATAGGCGACCGTGCCCTTGGAGACGCCGAAGCCGAGCACCGAGGCGACGTTGACGATAGCGCCGCCCGTGCCGGCGGCCAGCATCCGGCGCGCCGCCTCCTGCGCCCAGAAGAACACCGCGTCGAGATTGGTGCCGACGACGCGCCGCCACTCCGCTTCCGGAAGCTCCACGGCGCGTCCCGAATGCGCAACGCCGGCATTGTTGACCAGGATGGTGACGGTGCCGAACGCCTTCTCGGCTTCGTCGAATGCGCGCGTCATCGCGTTGCGATCGAGGACGTCGGCCCCGATCGCTATGGCGCGCCCGCCCGCGTGTTCGATGCGCATCTTCACCGCCGCGAGCCGATCAGTACGACGCGCCACCAGCGCCACCGGCGCGCCCTCGCGCGCCAGCACCTCGGCGAAGCGCACGCCGAGCCCGCTCGACGCGCCGGTTACGAGCGCGACCCGGCCTTTGAGATTGAAGAGCTGTGCCGCGGTCATTCGAGCTTGCCTCGCAGGGGTGCGTTGCGGGCGCAGCGCCGCCCGCCCTCGACTTCGCTGCCGACGCGGAGGATACTGCATCATCCGCCCGATGGAACAATGCAGGTTTCCATGGCCCAGCACGACCACCATGAACACGGCTCCGAGCTCTCCGAGACGCAACTGCGCGTCCGCGCGCTGGAGACCGTTCTAACCGAGAAGGGCTATATCGATCCGGCCGCGCTCGATCTCATCATCGAGGCCTACGAGACCAAGGTCGGCCCCCACACCGGGGCGCGCGTCGTTGCCAAGGCCTGGCGCGATCCCGCATTCAAGCGGGCGCTGCTCGACGATGGCTCCAAAGCGGTGGGCGCGCTCGGTCATGAAAGCCGGGTCGGCGACCATCTGGTTGCCGTCGAGAACACGCCCACGCGCCACAACATGGTCGTATGCACCCTGTGCTCCTGCTATCCGTGGGAGGTGCTCGGCCTGCCGCCGGTCTGGTACAAATCCGCGCCCTACCGCTCACGCGCGGTCAAGGACCCGCGGGGCGTGCTTGCCGATTTCGGCGTCAAGCTGCCGGCGAACACTGAGATTCGCGTGTGGGATTCGACGGCGGAAACCCGCTTTCTCGTGTTGCCCATGCGCCCGCCCGGCACCGAGGGTTGGAACGAGGAGCGCCTCGCGCAACTGGTCACCCGCAACGCCATGATCGGCACCGGGCTCGCCAAGCGGCCCGAGGAGGTGGCCTGATGGACGGCGTTCACGACATGGGCGGCATGGACGGCTTCGGGAAGGTCGAGCCCGAGCCGAACGAGCCGGCGTTTCATGCTCAGTGGGAAGGACGCGTGCTCGCGATGCAACGCGCCATGGGCTATGCCGGCGCATGGCCTATCGACGCATCCCGCTTCGCGCAGGAGCGGCTGCCGCCGCAGGTCTATCTGACCGCGTCCTATTACCAACGCTGGGCGCTGGCCATGGAGACCAACGTCATCGAGCGCGGTTACGCCGGTGCCGACGAGCTTTCCGCCGGCCACGCGTTGCGTCGCGGCAAGCCGCTCGCGCGCAAGCTTACTGCGGACGTGGTCAAGCAAGGGATGACGCGCGGCTCGTTCTACCGGCAGGCGCAGGCCCCCGCCCGTTTCAAGCCGGGCGATCGTGTGCGGACGAAGAACATCCATCCGCCCACGCACACCCGCCTGCCGCGCTACGCGCGCGGGCGCCTCGGCGCGGTCGAACTGGTGCACGGCTGCCACGCCTTTCCGGATACGATGGCTATCGACAAGGGCGACAACCCGCAATGGCTCTACACCGTCGTGTTCGAGGGCAAGGAGCTGTGGGGGCCGGACGCCGACCCGACCGTCAAGATCTCGATCGATGCGTTCGAGCCCTATCTCGATCCGGCGTGAATGAGCAGTATCGACCCCACTGTCGCCCGCCACGCGGCCGATGCCGTGCCCAGCATTCCGCGCGATGCCGAGGGGCCCGTCTTCCGCGAACCGTGGGAGGCGCAGGCTTTCGCCATGGCGCTCGCTTTGCACGAGCGCGGCCTGTTCACCTGGCCGGAATGGGCGGCCACCCTCGCCGACGAGATCAAACGCGCGCAGGCCGCCGGCGATCCCGATACCGGTGAGACCTATTACCGACATTGGCTCAACGCGCTCGAACGCATGGTCGCCGCCAAAGGGCTCGCCGATGCGCAAATGCTCGCGCGCTACCGCGACGCCTGGGATCGCGCGGCGGAGCGGACCCCGCACGGCACGCCGATCGCGCTC
>JBKOXY010000419.1:0-3578 GCA_046725125.1 Pseudomonadota bacterium
GCTGCGCGCCGTGTTTTCCGCTGACCGGGCGGACGAGGACGAGACCGCGGCGACCATTCGCACCATGCTGCGGGAGACCGGACATTTGATCGATCCCCACACCGCGGTCGGCGTTGCGGTTGCGGAGAAGGAGACCCGCGAGCCGTCGATTCCGATGGTGGTACTCGGCACCGCCCACCCGGCAAAATTCCCCGATGCGGTGCAGGCCGCCTGCGGTGTGCGACCCCCGCTTCCCGAATGGCTCGCCGACCTCGATCGGCGGCCGGAGCGCGTCACCACGCTGCCGGTCGACCAGATGGCGGTGGAGCGCCATATTCTCTCTGCCAGTCGTGCCGCACATGAAGGAGCCGCCGCATGAGCGTCGAGGTCACGCGTCTTCCCACCGGCCTTGTCGTCGTGACTGACGCAATGCCGCATTTGGAGACTGCCTCGCTTGGCGTGTGGGTCGGTTCCGGCAGCCGCGACGAGCGGCCGGACGAGCATGGTATCTCGCATCTGCTCGAGCATATGGCGTTCAAGGGAACTTCACGGCGTACCGCCCGTCAAATCGCGGAGGAGATCGAGGCGGTCGGCGGCGACCTCAACGCGGCAACCTCGATTGAGACAACCGCCTACTACGCGCGCGTTCTGCGGGCTGACGTGCCGCTTGCGCTTGACGTGCTGTCCGACATCCTCGCCGATCCATCGTTCGATTCCGAGGAGCTGCGGCGCGAGCAGAACGTGATCGTGCAGGAGATCGGTGCCGCCGAGGACGCTCCGGACGATCTCATCTGGGATAAGTTGCAGGAGACCGCTTTCGCTAACCAGCCGATCGGCCGGTCCATCCTCGGCACGCCGGCAACCGTGCGCTCGTTTGACCGCACGCGGCTCGCCGCCTATCTCAGCCGCAACTATCGGAGCTCCGACATGGTGGTGGCGGCGGCAGGCGCAGTCGAGCACCAAGCCGTGGTGGCGGAAGTCGAACGACGATTCGCGAGCTTCGCCGGCCCTCGGCCATCGACGCCTGAGCCAGCACGTTTCGTCGGAGGCTCCCGCATCGAGACGCGCGATCTCGAACAGGCTCATATCGCGCTCGCCATGCACGGGTTGTCGCATCGCGACCCCAACCTCTATAGCCTGCAGGTGTTCACGAATGTGCTCGGCGGCGGCATGTCCTCACGCCTGTTCCAGGAGGTGCGCGAGCAGCGCGGCCTCTGCTACGCGATTTATGCGTTCCACGCCCCCTATTCGGACATCGGAATGTTCGGCCTCTACGCCGGGACCGATGCCGCCGATGTCGCTGAGTTGATGCGCGTCGTGGTGGGCGAGATCAACGCTGCGGGGGAAACCATCAACGAAGCGGAAGTTGCGCGCGCGAAAGCGCAGATGAAGGCCGGTTTGCTGATGGCGCTCGAGAGTTCATCCGCGCGCGCCGAGCAGCTCGCGCGTCAGCTGTTCAATTGGGGTCGCCCAGTTCCGCTCGACGAGCTGGTTGAGAAAATTGAAGCCGTGACGGTCGAGAGCGCCCGCGCTGCCGGCCGTGCCCTCATTGCGCGGGGGCGGCCCGCTGTCGCCGCGCTCGGTCCTGGCGCCGGGCTTGAAACTGCCGCTACGATCGCGGACAGTCTCGCCCGCCGGGCCGCGTGAAGTCGGATGACGGGCGGCGGAGGACAGCAAGAGCGGTCGGCTCTTTCTGTCGTTTGTTTGCCTGCCCTCTGATGGCTGATCACCATGGCTTTCTTCCGCACCGTCAGCTTGTCCGACCCGATGCCTGCGATTACGGGCAATGGCATCGTGCTGCGGGCACCACAAATGTCCGATTGCGCGGAATGGGCGGCGTTGCGGGAAGCAAGCCGCGATTTTCTCACGCCGTGGGAGCCAACGTGGCCCGTCGACGACCTTACCCGCGCATCCTTTCGCCGTCGCATCAAGCGCTACTCCGAAGACCAGCGCGGCGACCTCGCCTATGCCTTCTTCATTTTCCGCAAGCATGATGATGTTCTGTTGGGCGGTTTGACGCTCGCGAATATTCGTCGGGGCTGTGCCCAGGCGGGCAGTCTCGGCTACTGGATAGGAGCACCCCACGCACGCCAAGGTCATATGACGGCTGCAGTCAACGCCATCGTTCCCTTTGCATTCGGGACGCTGAAGCTTCACCGGATCGAAGCTGCGTGTATCCCGGCCAATGTTGCGTCGATCCGTCTGCTGGAGAAAACAGGCTTCAAGCGCGAGGGCTTTGCGCGCCAGTACCTTTGTATCGATGGGATTTGGCAGGATCATTTGCTGTTCGCCCGCCTCAAGGACGACCTTTAATCGGCGCCGGCAGCCTTGGGGTCGCCACGAATTGGTTGGTATAAGCTTCGCAGGAGGCAGGTTGTCGGAAAAAGCCGAGTGATTTCAATGGGTCCGGGGAACTGTGAGCGGGGGCGCGGCTGGCGCCGCGCGGCGGGGTTGATCGTGAGTGCCGCAATGCTGTCCGGCTGCTCGCTCGCCTCGAGCGTGGGTTCGTCCGACAGTTCGCCCTCGTTTGCGAGCAGGTTCACGAGCCTTTTCTCCGGCGCGACGCCAGGCGTCACCCAGCCGCACTCGCCAACACCATCGGCCCCGGACGTCGAATGCCCGGGGGTTGATATTCGCACCGGCGCATCAACCATGAATATCGCGGCCAAGACCGCCGATGCGACCGCGGGCGACCTGCGCTACCAGCTTTCGTTCGGCCAAACCGCCCGCGAGTGCGCGGTGCAGGGTGCCTCCTTGATCATCAAAGTCGGCGTCCAGGGCCGCGTCATACTCGGGCCGATGGGCGGTCCGGGGCAGGTCGAGGTTCCGTTGCGCTATGCGGTGGTGCGCGAGGGTCCGCAACCCAAGACCGTGGCGACCAAGTTCAAGCGGATCGCGGTGACGATTGGGCCGGGCCAGACTCATGTCCAATTCGTTGATATCGAGGAGGGCTTGGCCTTCCCGATGCCACCGAAGTCAGAACTCGACGCTTATGTCGTCTATGTCGGCTTTGACGAGATCGGGGACAAGAACGAGAAGAAGCCGCCAAAGACGGCGAGGAAGACGACGACACGGCAGCAATAGGCGATCCCGGCCTGGCTACCAGCCGCGCAGTGCGACCACGGCGCTCTTTAAATGGCGCAGGTCAGCGACAATCGTCCGTGCCCCCGCCAATCTCAGCTGCTCGCCGAGATGCGCCTCGGCATGACTGCCGCCAACAAACCCGAGTGCGGTCATACCCGCCGCCGTGGCGGCGGCCACACCAGCCGGAGAATCCTCGACCACGATGCAATCGGCGGCCTGAACACCCATCCGCGACGCCGCGTGCAGGAATAGATCAGGCGCGGGCTTGCCGTTGCGGACATCGCTTGCGGAAAATAGAAAGTTGAAGAATTTCGCGAGCCCCGTGGTCTCCAGACTTGCCCGAACGCGGTCGGGGGGCGAGGACGATGCCACGCATTTCGGCCCGCGCAGCCAGGTGAGCGCGTGGGCGGCGTGCGGCATGGCGCGCAGCTCCGCGCGTAACCGCGCCAGCGTTGGCGCCGCGAGGGCGGCGCCGAAATTGACCGGCAGCTTGCAGCGGGTGGCCGCTTCGATGC
>JBKOXY010000214.1:0-8113 GCA_046725125.1 Pseudomonadota bacterium
GCGTTCGCGGCTGCGCGCTCGTCGCAGTCGAGCAGCGCCACCTCGGCGCCCGCCGCCGCGAACGCCTTCGCGGTCGCCGCCCCGATCGTGCCGCCGCCGCCGGTGATGACGGCGATCTCGCCGGCGAGCGGCTTCTCCGCCGCTGTGCCGAGCTTGGCCTGCTCGAGCGGCCAATATTCCATGTCGAACATCTCGGCTTCCGAGATCGACTCGAAGCGACCGATCGCCTCGGCATCGGTGATGATCTCGACCGCGCATTGCGCGAGATCGGCGGCGATTTTGGCGTCCTCCTTCGAACGTCCGAGGCCGAACAGGCCGAGGCCGGGGACGAGCGCGACGCGCGGCAGCGGGTCGAGTGCACGCTTGATCCCGCCAGCGCGCGCATTGTGGCGCGCGAAATAGGCCTGGTAGCGCTCGCCGAAGTCCGTCACCGCCGCCTGCGCGGCGCGCTTGAAATCATCCATGCGCTCGCGTTCGGGCGCGACGGTCACGAGCGGCCAGTTCTTGGTGCGGATGGTGTGGTCGGGCGTGACCACGCCCGCCTGGCTGTAGCGCGCGAGCTCTGCGCCGTTGACGAAATTGAGGATCGCGGGGCTGGCGCGGAAGTCGAGGATCATGTGGCGCCACGCGCCTTCGATCTTGTCGTCCTTGCGGCTGCAGGCGCCGCGCAGGATCGGCGCCACCGCATCGAGCGGCGCGATCGCCTGCGGCAGCTGCGCGGTCACGAACACCGCTTTGCGGTTCTTCTGCAGCCGCTCCTCGGCCAGCGTGACCAGCGCGATCATGCGCTCATAGGCTTCGCGCGCGCTCTCGCCGAAGGTGAAGATGCCGTGCTTGTGCAAGATCAGGCCCTCGACGTCGGGCTTGGCCTCGTAGATGTCCGCCGCCCTCTTGGCGAGGGCGAATCCGGGCATCACGTAGGGGACGATGCTGACGCGCCCGTCGTAGAGTCCGGCGCAGATGGCCTCGCCGTCCGGCTGGTCGACGATGCTCAGGATCGCGTTGGCGTGGGTATGGTCGATGAATTTGTGCGGCAGGAACGCATGCAACAGGATCTCGACCGATGGATTGGGCGCCGCGGGCTCGAGCAGGCTCGCGCGCTGGATGCGCACCAGTTCCTCGTCGGCCAAGGCCGCGCGCGCGCGCAGCTTGCGCAAACGATCGAGCCGCACGGCGGGAAGTCCCGCCGGCTCGATCGCCGCCATGTCCGAGCCAGAGCCTTTGACGCACAGCACCGCGACCTCCTCGCCGAGAAGGTCCGCCATCGTGGTCTTCACCGAGGTGTTGCCGCCGCCATGCAACACGAGCTTGGGATCGCGGCCGATGAGGCGCGTGGTATAGACGCGCAGCGCAAGGTCGCGGCTGATGCCGTCACGGGCATAGCGGTCGATCGCCGCTTGCGCCTCGCTGTCGACCCAGCCGCTTTTCATCGCTGAGCTCCCTCACGCGAGCGCAAGACGCCGCGGGCGCGCGGCGCCGACGGGGCGACCGCGAATTGAGACAAGCGCGCCGTCAGCTCTTGCCGAGCGCACGCTTGCTCCACCAGCCGGAACGGCGCGGCCGATCGCTGTCCTCGCTCTCCGCCGGGCTCGACACCACCGGCTCGATCGAAGGCACGGGCGGCGTGAAGGACGGCGCGGGCGCACTTGCCTCATCGCGCAACGCCTGCGGCGCGGGCTCGCGCACGGTCGAGCGCCGGCGCGGCGGTTCGGCGGTCGTCGGTTCGGGAACAGCTGGGTCGGCGATCTGCGCCGATGGCGCCTCCTGCGGCCGCGCCTCGGGCGGCGGCTGCACATCGTCGTGCGGCTCGGCGATCGGCACGGCCCGCGGTTTGCTCTCGCCGATCGGGTCCGCGGGCGGCTCGGCCGCAGCAGCCGCCGCAGCGGGCCGGTCGAGATCGTGGACGGCGCGCGCGAGTTCCGGCTCCGACGAAATCTCCGGCGCGAAGCTCTCGCCCTCGCGGCCGCGACGGTTGCGCCGGCCGCCCCGCCGTCCGCGGCGCCGGCGCCGGCGCTCGCCCTCGCCCTCGCCCTCGCCATGTGCCTCCGTCGGCCTTTCGGCGCCGCCTCCACCGTCGCCAGCCTCGTGGGCTTGGCCCGATCGAGCGAGATCATGCTCGCCCGGTGCGGGCGCGAAGTCCGCGGCCTCTCCCGGCGGGAACTCGTCGCGCCCGTGCTCGAACGCCTCGCGACCTTCGCCGCCGCGGCGGCCGCGCCGTCGTCGGCGCCGTCTGCGGCCCTGCCCCTGCTCGCCCGCGGCCTGCGCCTCGTCGCCCGCGACCTGCGCGTCCTCCTCCTCATCCCCCTCGGCGGCGTCTTCGGATTCGGGCGCCTCCTCCTCGTCGTCGTCCCCTTCGTCCTCGTCCTCCTCGATCGGGGGGACGGCGGTTGCCGGCTGCAGCGCCAGCGCCTTCGCCTGCTCCAGGCTGTGCACCTGCTCGCCCTTTTCGATCACGAAGGACAATTGCCCGCCAAGGGTGGCATCGGCGTTGACCATGATGGCGATGCGGAAGCGCTCCTCCAGCACGCGCAGATGCGCGCGCTTGTGATTGAGGAGATAGAGCGCAATGTCGGAGCGCGTGCGCACGTTGAGATTGTGCGTCGCCCCTTTGAGCAGCATTTCCTCGAGCGAACGCAAGAGCTGCAGCGCCACCGACGACACCGAGCGCACGTGGCCGGTGCCGCCGCAATGCGAGCACTTCTCGGTCGAGCTCTCGAGCACGCTCGAGCGAATGCGCTGGCGCGACATTTCGAGCAGTCCGAAATGCGAGATGTGTCCGACCTGAATACGCGCGCGATCGTGCCGCAGGCATTCCTTCAGCCGGCGCTCGACCGCGCGGTTGTTGCGCTTCTCGTCCATGTCGATGAAGTCGATGACGATCAGGCCGGCGAGATCACGCAAGCGCAGTTGCCGGGCGATCTCCTCGGCGGCTTCGAGGTTGGTCTTGAGTGCCGTGTCCTCGATGTGATGCTCGCGCGTGGCGCGCCCGGAATTGACGTCGATGGCGACCAGCGCCTCGGCCTGGTTGAGCACGATGTAACCGCCCGAACGCAGCTGCATCACCGGCGTGAACATGGCGTCGAGCTGACTCTCGATGCCGTGGCGGGTGAAGATCGGCAGCGCTTCGCGGTAGAGTTTCACGTTCTTGGCATGGCTCGGCATGAGCATGCGCATGAACTCTTTGGCTTCCTTGTAGGCGTCCTCCCCCGCAACCACGATTTCGTCGATATCCTTGTTGTAGAGGTCGCGGATCGAGCGCTTGACCAGCGAGCCTTCCTCGTAGACGAGCGTCGGCGCCGTCGATTTGAGCGTGAGATCGCGCACCGTTTCCCACAACCGCAGTAGATATTCGAAGTCGCGCTTGACCTCGGTCTTGGTGCGGGCGGCGCCGGCGGTGCGCAGGATCACGCCCATGCCTTCCGGCACTTCCAGCTCTTGTGCGATTTCCTTCAAGCGCCGGCGATCGTCGGCGCTCGTGATCTTGCGGCTGATGCCACCGCCGCGCGCCGTGTTCGGCATCAGCACCGAATAGCGGCCGGCGAGCGAAAGATAGGTGGTGAGCGCCGCGCCCTTGGTGCCGCGCTCTTCCTTGACCACCTGCACCAGCATCACCTGCCGGCGCTTGATGACTTCTTGAATCTTGTACTGGCGGCGCATCCGCGGCATGCGCTCGGGCACTTCCTCCATCGCGTCGGCGCCGCCGACCGATTCCACGACCTCGTCCTCGCCTTCGGCGCCATGGCCGTTGACCTCAGTGATGTTGGTGCCGGCATCGGCCGCGACGGCCGCCTCGCCGGCCTCGCCGTCGCCGGGCTGGGACGCAGCGGCGATGTCGGCGGTCTCGGCGGCGTCGGTGACGTGGCTCTCGGCCTCCTGCGGTTCGTCGCTGGTCGGCACCGGTTCGGATGCGCTCGTTGATTCGAGGTGGGCGAGCTCGATCGGGGCCTCGCTCTCGGCCGCGGCGGCGGGAGCGTCCTCGGCAGGCTCGAGCGGAATTGGCTCGGCCGCGACCGCGACCGGCGATTCCGCATCGGGCGGGAGTTCCTCGGTCGCGTCGGCGAGCGGAGCCATCTGCTCGGACGCCGCCGCCATGGCCTCGCCTTCGGTCTCAACCGGTGCGCTCTTGATTTCGTCGCGCGCGCGCGCGCTTGCTCGCTCGGCGTGCGCGTGCCGGCGTCCGGCGCGGCGGTCGGCCTCGGCCTCGGCGGCGCGCTGGGCGCGCTCGTCCTCCGCGATCAGCGCTTGCCGGTCGGCGACCGGGATCTGGTAATAGTCGGGATGGATTTCGCTGAAGGCGAGGAAGCCGTGGCGATTGCCGCCGTAGTCGACGAAGGCGGCCTGCAGCGACGGCTCGACGCGCGTCACCTTGGCCAGATAAATGTTGCCGCGAAGTTGCTTACGGCTCGCGGACTCGAAGTCGAATTCCTCGACACGATGGCCGCGCAGAACAACCACCCGGGTCTCCTCCGGATGGGTCGCATCGACGAGCATTTTGTTGGGCATTGACCAATCTCTTGATGACCGGTAGGCGCGCGGCCGCCGTAGCCCGCCACGTGGACGGCGCAAGACGGCGCGACCGGAAACCGGCCTGACTGTGGTTGAAAGGAAGAGCCTGGTGCGCGCGCGAGATCGGCGCCTGCCAAGCGGCCGAGCCCGCGCTGGCCGCCGAAACAACGCTCGGCGACCCGAGGTTGCTTTGGCAGCGAAGGGTTAAGTTTTCGGCGCGCGGTCGCAGCATGACCTTTGGCCCGTGACGGGCGGCAGCGCTCGGCGAGCGCGGCCGCTGGTTCTCTTGGCTGACGATTTTCGACTCGGGATAGCGGCCTCAGAAGTTTAAGCCGCCCCGCTGTTGCGCGCGGCATGTGCCGCACGCAACACCGGTGGTGTCCACAAGAACATCGGCTTCGATCGTCCGTGCGCGCCGCATCCATGCGACGCCGCGAACCAAATCTGCCCGCGACATCCCCTCCCGTCGCGTGTCGGGGAGCGGTCCTTCGACGGGCTTGCCGGATGTCCGAACGCGGCACAACCGGAACTGCAAATCGTCAGCACCCCTTTATTAGGGCGGGCGGTGGGCGATGGCAAGGGAGCCGGAGGCGGGTGGCTGCGGCCGACACCGCACCAGGTAAGTTTGGGTTAACCGCACCCCCGTAATGGAGTAAGACGGGCTCGCAGGGGCGCCCATGTCTGTCCGCGCGACCATCTTGGCTTTTCTCTTCGGCGCAATGGTCCTGGTCGCAATGGGCTTGGGCGTAATGGGCTTGGGCGCACTGGTCTTGGGCGGCGTAGCCGCGGCCGAGCGCACCGGCGCATCCGGCGCGCCGACGAGCGCACCCAATCATTTTCCGGTCGCGAGCGACGTGCGACTCGGGGGCGACGACACGCAAACGCGTCTGATCGTCGATTTGACCGAGAAGATCGACATCCGCGCCTTCACGCTCGCCAATCCCTACCGGGTGGTGCTGGACATGCCGCAGGTCACGTTCCAGTTCCCGGCCAAGGCCGGGGAGGCGGGCCGCGGCCTGATCAAAGCGTTCCGCTTCGGCCTCGTGATGCAGGGCGGCTCGCGCTTGGTCATCGATCTTGCGCGCCCGGCGCAGGTCGACATGGCCTTCGTGCTCGGCGCCGCCAATGATCAGCCCGCTCGCCTGGTGCTTCACCTCACGGCGACCGACCGCGAGGCGTTCATGCGCACGGTCGCGCTCGAGAGCCGTGCGCCGGAGCGCAGCAAGCCGCAAGCGCCGCCCGAGACCAAGGTCAACGGCGATTCCCGGCCGCTGGTGGTGATCGACCCCGGCCACGGCGGCATCGACAACGGCACCAGGGCGGCGAGCGGGGAGATGGAGAAGACCCTCGTGCTCGAGTTCTCCCTGCTGCTGCGCGACAAGATCGAAAAGACCGGCAAGTACCGCGTGCTCATGACCCGCAGCGATGACACCTTCGTGGCGCTCGGTGACCGCGTCCAGTTCGCGCGTGCGCGCCAAGCCGCGCTGTTCATCTCCATCCACGCCGATGCGCTGCGGCGCCGGGAAGGCGACGCCCAAGGGGCGACCGTTTACACGCGCTCGGAACGGGCCTCGGACGCCCGCGCGGCGCGCCTCGCCGCGGCCGAGAACCAAGCCGACGTGATCGCCGGGCTCGATCTCTCCGCCGAGGAGAAAGACGTCGCCGGCATTCTCATCGATCTCGCCCGGCGCGAAACCAAGACCTTTTCGGTGCAGTTCGCCCAGACCGTCGTCGGGACGCTCAAGAAGGCCGCCCGGCTGCACCAGCATCCGTTGAAGTCCGCAGCCTTCGTGGTGCTCAAGGCCCCCGACGTGCCGTCGGTCCTGGTCGAACTCGGCTATGTCTCGAACAAGGCGGACTTGAAATCGCTGATCTCGACCGAATGGCGGGACCGCACCGCCGATTCAATCGTCCAGGCGGTGGATGCGTTCTTTAGCACGCGGCTGGCCGGGGGCGGCCAGAATTGACTGGACTGTGGCCGTTTAGCCTCAGTTTCAACATAAAACAGAGCAACTTAGAGGGCCGGACCGAGCGCGCTGCGGTGGCGCAAAGGCGGTGCGGGGACATCCGCCGGATGGGGCCTTAGGCGGCTGCCGCTAGGCTACCCGCCGATATCGCGGCCGCAACGGTCCGGGGCAGGGGGACCTTCGTCCATGCGATTGTTGCTGCGCTTCTTCGGCCTATTGTTCGCGGCGGGAACGATCTTATTCGTCGCCGCGGTCGCGGCGGCGGCCGGCTTGCTGTGGCACTACTCACAATCGCTACCGGACTACTCCCAGCTGCAGGACTATGAGCCCGCGGTCATGACGCGGGTGCATGCCTCCGACGGCTCGCTGCTCGCCGAATATGCGCGCGAGCGGCGGCTCTACACTCCGATCCAGGCGGTGCCCAAGCTCGTCATCCATGCCTTCGTCGCGGCCGAGGACAAGAATTTCTACGAGCACGGCGGCATCGACTTCTCCGGCATCGCGCGCGCCGCCATGCTCTACGTGCAGCAATACGGTAGCGGCCGTCGCCCGCAGGGTGCCTCCACCATCACCCAGCAAGTCGCCAAGAACTTCCTGCTCACCAACGAACTGTCGTTCTCGCGCAAGATCAAAGAAGCGCTGCTGGCGATGAAGATCGAGCGCGCCTTCTCCAAGGAGCGCATCCTCGAACTCTATCTCAACGAAATCTATCTCGGCATGGGCGCCTACGGCGTCGCCGCCGCGTCGCTGCTCTATTTCGACAAGTCAGTGCACGAATTGTCGGCGGCGGAAGCGGCCTATCTCGCGGCGCTGCCCAAGGCGCCCAACAATTACCATCCCTTCCGTCAGCGCGAGCGTGCGCTCGAGCGGCGCAATTACGTTCTCGATCGCATGGCCGAGGACCACTACATCACGGCGCAAGAGGCGGAGAAGGCGAAGAAGGAGCCGCTCAAGGTCACCCCGCGGCCGACCGGCGCCCACATCTTCGCGGCGGAATATTTCGCCGAGGAGGTCCGCCGCTACATCTACGACAATTACACCGAGAAGAAGCTCTACGAGGGTGGCCTCTCGGTGCGCACCACCCTCGATCCCAAGATGCAGGTGTTGGCGCGTAAGGTGCTGGTCGACGGCTTCGTGAATTTCGACGAGCAGCACGGCTACCGCGGCGCCGCCCAGAAAATCGACTTGGCCGGCGACTGGGGGGCCAAGCTCGCCGACATCAGGGCGCTCTCCGACATTGCGCCGTGGCGGCTCGCAGTGGTGCTGGAAGCCGATGACGCATCGGCCCGCATCGGATTGCAGCCTGGCCGCGAACCGGGCGGCACGCTTTCGAAGGAGCGCGAGACCGGCACGGTTGCGCTCGAGGGCATGAAGTGGGCGAAGCCGACCAGCGGGCCGACGAGGGGCAAGACTCCGACCAAGGTGTCGCAGGTGCTCTCGGCCGGCGACGTCGTCTATGTCGAGCCGCTCGGCGGTAGCCAGTTCCGCCTGCGCCAGGTGCCCGAAGTCTCCGGCGCCATCGTCGCGATGGATCCGCAGACCGGGCGGGTGCTGGCGATGGCCGGCGGCTTCTCCTACGACCAGAGTCAGTTCAACCGCGCAACCCAGGCGCTGCGCCAGCCGGGCTCGTCCTTCAAGCC
>JBKOXY010000384.1:0-2783 GCA_046725125.1 Pseudomonadota bacterium
TACCAGGTGGCGCGCCAGCAGAATGTCTCGGAGGAAACGAGCCGCAAGATCGACGCCGAGATCAAGCGCCTGGTCGAGGCCGGCTACGCCGAGGCGCAGGGCATTCTCGAGGAGAAGCGCGCCGATCTCGAAACCCTGGCCAAGGGGCTGCTCGAATTCGAGACGCTGACCGGCGACGAGATCAAGGATCTGCTCGCGGGCAAGCGGCCGGCGCGCGAATCCGTGATCGAGCCGGCGACGCCGCGCGGTTCGGCCGTGCCGCCGGCCGGCAAGCCGCGCCCGCGCCCCGAAACGGGCGGCCTCGAGCCGCAGCCGCAGGCCTGATCCGGGCTGCAGGCGGTCCGCTGGTAGACTGAATCCTCCGCGCTCACGGGCGATGACAACCGCGACAGGTCTATCTTTGGCGGGGCAAGGCGGCGCAAGCCTCGACCTTGGCGGTCAATTCGCCAGCGCGCGGTCGAGCGCCGTGGGTGATTTATCGGCGGTGATGGCCTGGAAATACGCCGCGGCATCGGCGCGGCGGCCCGCAGCCTGCAGGCTGCGCAGATAGGTCTGGCGAAACAGGTCGTCTTGGGCGTCGCTGCCGCCGATCGCTGTCATCATCGGCATGACCGGATCGAGCAATGCGGCGGCGCGCGCGCGCTCGCCGGCGCCGAAGGCGGCCGCCGCCTCGATCACCGCGCGTCCAACTGGCGCCCATACCCGTTTCGCTTCCTCGTCGTCGGCGGCGCTGCGCGCGCGCACACGAGCGAGCACCGTTTCGACCGCATCAGCCCGGCCGGCGCGCGCGAGCGCATAGGCGTAGTGCGCGTTCATGAACGGCATGAACGTCTCGACCGCCCGCGGGGCAATATGCTCGGCGATCGCAGGCCATTCCGCATCCATGGGGCCAGCGGCCATCTCGATGCGCCAAAGCAACGCGATGGCGTCGAGTTGTTCGACCACGAAGTCCGGGGTGATGCCCCAGATGTGCGTCCGGAAGACGCGCATCGCTGCGGCCACGTCGAGCTCTTCGAGATGCAGCAGCGCAAGGTGCCAGGCGTCATGACAATGGATCGGCCGTCCGCAGGTCGCCAGCAGCGGGAGAAAGGCTTCCAGGCGCGCAAGACCGTCCCGCACGCGGCCCTGGCGGATGAGAACGTGGGAGAGGGCGTGCTGTGCCCATGGGTTCCTCGGCTCGATGCCGAGCGCGCGTTCCGCGACAGCTTCGGCGGCGACGTAGTCGCCGCACAGCTCGCTGGCGAACGCCGCCATCGCGAGAAAATCCGGATCGCCCGCGTGCGCGCCTTCGAGACGGCGCACGTGCGCGCGAAATCGTGGACCCATGTATTGCTGGCCAAGCACGTAATAGAGGAACTCTGCGATCTTGGCGGTTAAGAGGTCACTCGGCCACCCGGTGGTGATCGCCTCCAGCGCCTCGACGGCGCGCAGATTGTCGTTGCCATGCCAGAGCGTGAGCGCCCGATGGAGCGCGCGCTCGCGCGCGTTCATTGCGAGCGCGTCGCCCGCGCGCAGGTGGGCGGCCGCGTTCTCGAGGGCGCCGTCGGTCTGGCCGTAGAGCCAGAACGCCGCGGCGTAGAGTTGAACGATCGGCGTGTCGGGCCAGCGCTTTGCGGCATCGAGAATGGCCTCGACGCCCTGATCGAGACGCAGCAAGCGCGCGGCGAAGTCGTCCGCCGCCGCGACGGCAGCGGCGTCATTGCTGGTCACATCGAGGCCGCGGGAGTCCTTCATCGCACCACCCTTAGCCTCGAGCGCGTTGCGAGGCAAAGCGGCTCGGCAGGATCATGCCAATGCCGTCACGCCGGTCGGGTCGGATCCGATTCAACGGCGAAATGCGCCGGGCGGCCTAGCGGCGTGCGTCGATCGCAATCGATGGCGGCGCCTCGTGACTCATGAATACGGGCTGCAACGTGTGCGATTGGAATTGCCACCCATTAGCGCCATCCAACACGCATTCGGCGATCAAGTCCGCGATCAGCATCGGCGGTTTGGACTGCGGCGCCGGCGCGCGGACGGAGGCGCCGTAGAAGCTGACGATGCCCAACACCTTGGCGCGGCGCGCCTCGCTCGATTCGACCAAGAGATTGTTGATCAGATGGCGCGTGGTCTTCACGCTGCTGATGGCGGTCGTGGCCTGGCGTTCACGCCACGCGTAGAATTCTCTAATTTTTTCACGTCCCTGAAACCGATTGTGGCCCACCACCATCACGCCATCCGGTAGGTAATATTCATGCGCGCGATGCCCGCCGTTGCAATCGACCTCGTGCCAATATCTCGCCTCGAGGCGGTAAAGCGCGTGCCAAAGATCGAAGTCGTGGTGAGTGTCCATATTGCACCTCGCGTCATCGCCGAAGCGGTTGCCGTCAGGCCGGCCGCGCGGGAACGCGGATTCAGCCGAAATCCCGTAATCCCGCCTGCAGCACGAGCGGATAGGTGACGTCACGAAACTCGCGCATGCCCTGTTCGAAGCGCGGCCAGCACAGCAGCACACCGTCGAGGCCGGCCTGCGATAAGGCCTGCAATCCATCGACGATCTGCTCCTTGGTGCCGATCAGCGGGAATCCGCCCCAGCCGGCGATGAAGGCCTCTTGATAGGCCTTGAGCCGCTCGGTCGGGATCGCCCGCGCATTGATCTCGAGCGAGAACGTGTCGATCATATTCTTGGCGGCCGCCCAGTCGCCCTTCTCGTGCACGTAGTAGTGATAGAAATCGCGCGCCGCTTTTTCCGTCTCGCCCTGCACGATATTGGCAACCGTCCAGACCCGGACCTCGCGGCCGTA
>JBKOXY010000330.1:0-6747 GCA_046725125.1 Pseudomonadota bacterium
GCCAACAAGGGCATGTCCTACTACAAGGGCTCGCCGGACACGGCGCCGATGTACATCGCCTATATGGGCAACGGCCATCACTTCAAGGACAAGCGGCCGAACATCCAAAAGCGCGCCGGCGGTTTATGGGCGGTGGAAGGCTCGGCCCCGGGCAGCGAGCATTACGCCGAGGCGCTGCGCCGCCGCTTCGGCGCCAACGCGGAAGAAATCCTCGACCTTGCGTCCTCGGAGCCGGTCAACATCAACGTGTTTCCCAACTTCTCGCTGCTCGGCAACCATATCCAGGTGTTCGAACCGATCTCGGTCGACGAGACCAACGTCAGTTGGTACGGCACGGCGGTGGTCGACGAGGACGACGCGCTGCGCGGAGCGGTCGACGAGGTCAACGCGCTGCGCATGCGCACGCAGGAGCAGTTCCCGAATTTCGGGGAGGTCGACGACCTCGCCAATTTCGAGGAAATCCAGCGCGGGCTCGCGTGCCAGGAGGATGAGTGGATTTACATGCATCGCGGGCTCGGCATTCCCGGCCGCGTCAAGACCGACGAGAACGGCATCATCACGGCGCCCGCTACCGATGAGGTGTTCATGCGCGAATACATCAAGGAGTGGAAGCGGCTGATGAAGGCGACGCCCAAGCTCGTGGTTCAGCGCGAGCCGTGAGCGTGAACATGCAAACCGTCCACGATCCCACGATCAGTTCCTATTACGTCAACGATGAGCTCTATCGGAATCTGGTGGAGAACTTCACCGATTGGCAGCGCGAGGAGCTGGCGATCGATGCGCCGGAGGTACGCGATCGTTTCCGCCTGCTGATCGAACGCGAAGCGCGGCTGCTCGATGGGCTTCGCTTCGACGAATGGCTGGCGATGTATTCGCCCGAATGCATCTACTGGGTCCCAGGAACGCCGGAGGGCGGAGATCCCCGCCGCGAGATCGCCGTGTCGTTCGACGATCGCCGGCGCATGGAGGACCGGATCTATCGCCTGCGCACCGGCTATGCCTGGTCGCAAGCGCCGAAATCCCGCACCGTGCGGATGATCTCGAATGTCGAAGTATTCGCCACCAGGGAGAGCGCCGTCCGCATGGTCCGCTCCAATTTCCTGATCAGCGAGTTTCGGGTGGACGGAACGCGCTTTTTATCGGGTTGGTGCGGCCACCGCTTCGTGGAGCGCGCGGGCCGTTGGGAAATCCAGGTCCGGCAGGTCAACCTCATCGACTGCGACCGCAACCTGCGCAATCCCAGCATCGTGCTCTGACCGCGATGCCCGATATCGCCACGAGAACCGTACACTGCGCAGGCGGGCTCCCCGCCTTCCTCGCCGTTCCGGCGACGGATACCAAAGTGCCCGCTATCGTGCTCATGCATGAACGCTACGGCTTCGTGCGGCACACGCGCGATCTTGCCGAGCGCTTCGCGCGCGACGGCTTCGTCTGCATCGCACCGGATTTCTTCCACAAGCACCCGGATCAAGCGGCGCTTCACCGCGGCGACGTCGGCTACGACATGACGGACCCGGAGGCCGTGGCGTATCTCGAGGCCGCGATTGCCGAAGTCGCCGCGCTGGCGCAAGTCGATGCCTCGAGGATCGCCGTCAAGGGCGTCTGTCAGACCGGGCGCCATCCACTGGTGCTGGCGGCGCAGCGGCCGATCGCCGCGGCGCTCGTCTGGTACGGCGCGGCGTCGCAGCGCGAATGGCAGGTCAGCGCGCGCTATCCCAAACCGCTCGACGAGATCATCGCCGCGGTCGAATGTCCGGTTCTCGGCATTTTTGGCGAGGCCGACCACGTGATCTCGCTCACCGACGTGCGGCGCTTGCGCGACTGCCTCGATCGTCACGATAAGAGCTATACGATCAAGGTCTACGCCGACGCGCCGCACGGCTGGCTCAACGACACCATGCCGGGCCGTTATCGCCGTGCGCAGGCGGAGGCCGCTTGGGCGCTGCAACTCGCGTTTCTCGAGCGCGTACTCGACCCCGGCTACGACCGCGCGCGCCGCGTGCAGGTTTACGAATGCGACCATTCCGCCAATTATGATTTCACCAAGAACGTGCGGATGGAGTAACAATTGGAGTGCGAATGGCGGATAGATCGTTTGCCATTCGCGATTCGCCGCTCAAGCAGGAGCACATCATGGCGCGCGATTTCGAAGACCATTGCTGGAAGGACGTCATCGATGCCGACACCGTCCAGATCTACCAGGCCTATCGCCGCAAGATTTATGTCGGAGACAACCCGGCGGTGCTCGCCATCGACCTCTACAACAAGGCCTATCGCGGCGGCGACCGTCCGGTGAAAGAAGTCGACCGCGAATTCTCCGGCTCCTGCGGCGAACACGCCTGGAAGGCGATGGCGCCGACGCAAGCCCTGTTTGTGGCCGCACGCCGCGCCGCCGTACCGATCATCTACACCACCCGCCACGTCGACACGGGCGGCGTGCATTCGACCAACCGTAACAGCGGCCGCGAGGCCCACGACACCTACGCCATCAAGGCCGAACTTGCGCCGGCGCCGGACGAGCTCGTGATCTACAAGGAGCGCGCCTCGGCGTTCTTCGGCACGCCGTTGATCGCGCATCTGCAACAAAAACGCATCGACAGCCTGATCATTTGCGGCGAAAGCACGTCGGGCTGCGTGCGCGCGTCGACCGTCGATGCCTATTCCTACGGCTTCCACAATGTCGTGGTCGAGGAATGCACCTACGACCGCTCGCCCATCACCCACAAGGTCAACCTGTTCGATCTGCATCACAAATACGCCGACGTCATGCATATCGAGGAGGTGCTCGCGCATCTCGACTGCCTCGCGCGCGGGCGCAAGGTCGCCTGATCGCAGTATTTCGTTGGCGCTGACCGCCGGAGAGACAGCATGACCGCGACGGCGCTCGATTCCGTCATCTTCTGCGACATCTTCTGCACGCCGGAGATGCGGCGGGTTTTTTCCGACGAAGCGAGGACCGGCTATTGTCTCGATTTCGAGGCCGCGCTTGCCCGCGCGCAGGCGCGCCTCGGCATCATCCCCGAAAACGCCGCACGCGAGATCGTGCGCCAATGCCGGATCGAGAACATCGACTTTGCCCGCCTGAAAAAGCAGACCGAGCGCATCGGCTATCCGATCCTGGGTATCGTGCAGCAAATCGTCGAGCTTTGCGCCGAGGGTCTCGGCGAATGGTGCCACTGGGGCGCCACCACGCAGGACATCACCGACACCGTGGCGATCATGCAGATCCGCGCCGCGCTGGAACTCGTCGAACAGGACATGGCGGCGATCGCAACGGCCCTCGCCGACCTTTCCCGGCGCTATCGCGATACCCCGATGGCCGGCCGCAGCAACCTGCAGCAGGCGGTCCCGCTCACCTTCGGCTTCAAGACGGCCGCGTTGCTCGCGGCGATGCAGCGCCACCGCGAGCGGCTGGCGCAGCTCAAGCCCCGCGTCCTGGTCGGCGAGTTCGGCGGCGCAGTCGGGACGCTGGCCTCGCTCGGGAGTGACGGACTCAAGGTGCAGGCCGCGCTGATGGAGGAACTCGGCCTCGCCCAACCGGAGATCGCCTGGCACACGGTGCGTGACCGCATCGGCGAGGTCGCCTGCTTTCTCGGGCTCCTCACCGGCACGCTCGGCAAGATTTCCATGGACGTGAAGCTTTTGATGCAGACCGAGGTAGCCGAGGTCTATGAGCCCTTCCACGAGGGGCGCGGATCGTCGAGCACCATGCCGCAGAAGCGCAATCCGATCTCGTGCCTCTATATCCACTCGACCGTCGCACTGGTGCGCCAGCACGTCGCCGCGCTGCTCGAAGCCGCCGTCGCCGACCACGAGCGCTCGACCGGCCCGTGGGAGATCGAATGGATCTCGCTGCCTGAAATCTTTCTGCTGACCTCGGGCGCGCTCGCGCAGACCAAGCTCATGCTGTCCGGGCTCGAGGTCGACGCCGATCGCATGCGCGCCAATCTCGACCTCACCCGCGGCATGATCGTCTCCGAAGCCGTCATGATGGGGCTCGCCCCGCATCTCGGCCGCCAACGGGCGCACGACCTCGTCTACGACATTTGCCGCAAGGTCGCGGCGAGCGGGGAGCCGCTGGTCGATCTGTTGGGGCAGAATGCCGATATCGCCCGGCACCTCACGCGCGCGCAACTCGAGAAGATGTGCGACCCCGGCGCCTATCTCGGGCTCGCCGGTGAGATGGTGGACAAGGTGCTGGCGCGCGAAGGCGGCGGGAAGCGTTGATATAGGACGCCGGGCTTTCAGCCCTTAACGGGCTGCAAAATGTCGCGGGTCATCTTGGCAAAATGACAGCACTTCTGACTTTCGCGTTGCCAGCGCGCGTGTCATCGTCGCCGCAAAAGACCAGGAGGAACCCATGAAGACGATATCGCGTGCCGTCGCATTCGCGGCGGCGCTCGGTTGCGCCAACTTCGTGTGCGGCATTGGCGCGCGGGCGCAAGAATACCCAACGCATCCCATCACGATGATCGTGCCGTTCCCTGCGGGCGGCCCGACCGACACGCTCGGGCGGATTTTGAGCGAAGGCATGCGGATGTCGCTCGGCCAGCCCATCATCGTGGAGAATGTGACCGGTGCCGGGTCGACCATCGGCGTCGGCCGCGCCGCCCAGGCGGCGCCCGACGGTTACACGCTTACCCTCGGCAATTGGACCAGCTTTGTCGGGGCCGGCGCGCTCTACCGTACGTCATACGACCTATTGACAGATTTTGAGCCGATCTCGCTGCTCACGTTCGCGCCGATGCTGATCGTGGGGAAAAATGCTTTGCCGGCGAACAACGCCAAGGAATTGATCGCCTGGCTCAGGGCAAACCCGGACAAGGCATCGGCCGCCAGCGTCGGCGCTGGCAGCGCGGCGCACGTGTGCGGGCTTTATTTCCAGGACAAGACGCAGACCCGCTTCCAATTCGTGCCTTATCGCGGCGGGGCGCCGGCGATGCAGGATTTGGTCGGCGGGCAGATCGACCTGATGTGCGCCGAGGCGTCGCAAACGCTGACCTACATACGCGGCGGCAAGATGAAGGCCTTTGCTGTCATGGCGCAGACCCGCTGGCCGGCTTTGCCCGATGTTCCGACCACAGATGAGATCGGTACTCCGGGCATGTACATTTCGTTCTGGCATGGCCTCTGGGTCCCAAAGGGCACGCCCAAGGAAGTCATCATCAAGCTCAACGGCGCGGTCTTGGACACCTTGGCCGATCCGGCAGTGCGGCAACGTTTCACCGATCTCGGCCAAGTGATCGCGACGCGTGAGCAGCAGACGCCGGCGGCGCTCGCCGCTTTCCACAAGGCCGAGATCGAGAAGTGGTGGCCGATCATCCGGGCAGCCAACATCAAGGTCGAAGCGAATTGAGCGTCGACAGGCGAGCGGGTTGTCGTGTGCTCGATGCATACTGGCGGCGCGCATTCGTTTTCGCCCTGATTCCACGTCACAGGAACGTGCGATAATGTCGCGTTGGTTCTCAAACGCGAGATCGGAGGAGTCCATGCGCAACGTGCAGCGCTCGTTGCTTGCCTTAGGCCTGCTCGCGCCGCTCATGCTGGGGGCGCCGCCGTCGGCGGCGCAGACTTGGCCGCAGCGGACGGTGAAATTCCTGCTGCCGCTCGGACCCGGCTCCGGAGTGGACATCGGTGCGCGACTATTAGGGGATCGGCTGAGCACGCGGTGGGGCCAGCCGGTCGTGGTGGAGAATCGACCCGGCGGCGATGGGATCGTCGCGATCAGCGCGTTCGTCGGCTCCCACGACGATCACGTCCTGCTGGCGTCACCCACGTCGTCATTTACCGCCCACCCTTATCTGCACGAGAACCTGCCGTACAAACCGAGTGATCTCCTGCCCATCGCCAGAGTGTCCAATACGCTCATAACCATCTCGGTGCCCGCTTCGTTGAATATCGGATCGCTCGCGGAACTGGTCGCGCTGACGCGCGCGCAGCCGGGCAAGCTCAATTGGGCAGGGGTGACCGGGGCGCTCGATTTTCTGTTCGCCGGCTTTCTCAAGCGCAACGACCTGACCATGACCAAGGTCCCCTATCGCAACCTGGTCGAGGCCGCCAACGATCTCGCCGAGGGACGCGTGCAGATGTACATGTCGGCGCTGGCGATCGTGCGGCCGCAACTTCAGACCGGAAAAATCAAACTGCTGGCGGTCACGAACAGCGTCCGCGCCCCGGCCGCGCCCGATGTTCCCACGGTCAAGGAGGCCGGTTATCCCGAGCTCACATTCGATGGCCTGGCCGGCCTGTTCGGCCCACCGGAGATGTCTAAAGAGCTGCGCGAGCGCATCGCCGCGGATATTCGGGCGGTCGTTGCTGCCGATCCGGTGATCGGCGACCGCCTCGCCGCCACCGGCCAACTCCTCAACGTTGGCGGGCCGGCCGAGTTCGCGCAGGCGACCGAGGAGCAACGCGAGAAGATCGCGGCGATTGCCAAGGATCTCGGCATCAAGCCGATGCAGTGATGTCGCCATGAAGGTAGAAGGAAAGGTCATTGTGATCACGGGTGCCGCGCGCGGGATCGGGCAGGAATACGCCCGCTATTTCGGCGGCCTCGGCGCGCGTGTCGTGATCGCGGACATCAACGACTGCGCGCAGACGCTCGAACTGGTGCGGAGCGAAAAGGGCACCGCGGTCTGCACCAAGCTCGACGTCGCGAGCGCCGCGTCGGCGATGGAGATGGCGCGCACCGCGCTCGACGCGTTTGGACGCATCGACGCCCTCATCAACAATGCCGCGCTTTACGGC
>JBKOXY010000428.1:0-4815 GCA_046725125.1 Pseudomonadota bacterium
CTACGTTCCGACCATGTGCAATCACTGCGACGATCCGCCGTGCATGGCCAAGGCCGGCGACGCGGTGAAAAAGCGCGAGGACGGGATCGTGCTCATCGATCCCGAGAAGGCGAAGGGGCGCAAGGACCTGGTCGAGGCCTGTCCCTACGGCCACATCTGGTGGAACGAAGAGTTGCAGCTGCCGCAGATCTGGCCGTTCGATGCCCATCTCATCGACCAGGGCTGGCAGCAAACCCGCGGCCAGCAATCGTGCCCGACCGGCGCCATGCGAGCGATCAAGGTCGAGGACGAAGAGATGGCGCGCTTGGCGCGCGAACAGGTTCTGGAAGTGATGAAACCCGAATTGGGCACCCATCCGCGGGTTTATTACCGCAATCTCTGGCGCTACTCGAAATGCTTCATCGGCGGCACGCTGGCGGCGGAGACGAATGGCGTCGTCGATTGTGTCGAGGGCGCGAGCGTTCGCCTCAGCAAGGATGGCCGAACGATCGCGGAGACCACGAGCGACAATTATGGCGATTTCAAATTCGACAAGCTCGACGAGGGCTCGGGCACGTATCTGGTCGAGATATCGGCGAAGGGCCGGAACAAGAAATCCGTCGAAGCACGTCTCGGGGCCAGCATCAATCTCGGCGAGATCAGGCTGTAGTTTTCCGGCATTCCTGGAAACGCCACCCAAAACTCCGATCCGCGGCTATGGAGTCTGGGCGCGCGAGCTTCGCCCGCGCCCCCGCAATGGCGCGCGTAGGGGGCGATCACAAGATGACTGACGCGACCCTCCTCGTCTTCCCGCAACTTGGCCCGCTCTATCAGTCGCTCGCCCCATGGGCCGAGGCGCTGTTGCGCGTGGTCGTGGGACTTGCGCTCGTTCCGCATGGGCTGCGCAACACCTTCGGGATGTTTCCATCGACCGGGGTGCAATCGCACGATTTGACCGAGCTGGCGCGGCAGCTCGACCGCGACGGCTATCGTCCCGGAAAATTCTGGGCGTCGGCGATCTCCATTACGCAGCTGCTCTGCGGCCCGATGCTCGCGCTCGGGCTGTTCACGCGCCTCGTCGCCTGCCCGATCGTGATCTTTCTCATCGTATCCAACTTCGAGCGCTGGCGGGTCGGCGGATATTTTTGGAACAAAACGGGCCTCGAATACACGCTGATGTGGACCGTAGCCGCGTTGTATTTCCTGGTGCACGGCGGCGGCGCGATCTCGGTCGATCATCTTCTCATCGGGCGAGAATTCTGAGCGCCAACTCGCTGGAATGCAGTAGCCGGTTTGGTTACCATTACCAGCAGGGCCAAGGCGACGTCAGGCGCCGCGGGCCCATCTCAAACAGGGAGCTTCGCCGTGAACATCCATGCCAAAACCACAACCGATCCAGCGACGACGATGTCCCCCGCGGAATGGGAGGCCCGCGTCGATCTCGCCGCGGTCTATCGGCTGGTCGCGCACCATGGCTGGGATGACGGCATTTACAATCACTGCTCCATGCGCGTTCCCGGCGAAGATCGAAAGTTCCTGATGAAGCGGCACGAGCTCTTGTGGACGGAGGTCACGGCTTCGAACCTCGTCAAGGTGAGCATGGACGAGGACCTCGACGAGCGCGCCGGCGTCAATCGCCCGGGCTTCACGCTGCACGGCGGGGTCCTGCGTGGGCGCCCCGACGTCAACTGCGCGGTGCACGTTCACACCCGGACCGGAATGGCGATTGCAGGCCTCAAGAGCGGGCTGCGGATGATTTCGCAGGAGGCGGTGCGCTTCTTCGGCAGCGTCGGCTATCACCCCTACGAAGGCATCACCGAGGATTTCGGGGAGCGCGAGCGGCTCATCGCCCATCTCGGCAACAATCGCGCCATGGTCATGCACAATCACGGTGTGCTTACGGTAGGCAAGAGTGCGCGCGAGGCTTTCATCCTGATGAAGCATCTCTTGGAGGCCGCTGAAATCCAGCTGGCCATGGAAGCAACCGGCGGCGAGCTGATCGAGATCCCGCCCGAAATCTGCAAGAAGACAGTGCTGCAGTACGAAAAACACGACAGCGGCCGCGGCTCCGCCGACTGGCCGGCCTATCTTCGCATGCTCGACCGCATCGACCCGAACTATCGGACCTGACCTTGGTAAGGCCGTTCAACACGATCGTGAGCGCGCGAAACGCGCTGTTGGCGGCACTCACCGTGCTCGCCATTGTGGGTTTGAGTCAGTCCGCGCGCTCGCAAATCTGGCCGCAGAAGCCGGTCAAGATCATCGTTCCCTTTGCGCCTGGCGGCAATAGCGACGGCATTGCGCGTCTTATCGCGCAGCCCCTCGGCGACGCGTTTGGGCAACAATTCGTGGTCGAGAATCGGCCAGCTGCGGTCGGTGCGGTCGCGGCGGAAGCGGTCGCCCGCTCGTCCGCTGACGGACATATGCTGCTGATGGGAAGCCCGTCGCAAATCGCGATCCTCCCGCAGACGACTAAGACGGCCTACGACCCGGTCAAAGATTTTGCTCCCATCAGCGTCATTGGGACCAATCCGTACGTTCTGGTCGTCCATCCTCGCATACCGGCGAATACGCTTGCTGAATTTGTCGACTATGCCCGTGGCCGCGCCGACAAATTGGACTATGTGGCCCCGGTATTCGGCGGCTTGAGTCATCTCACGACGGTGTTGTTTCTCAAACGCGCGGGTCTCGAAATGACCCCCGTGAGCTACAAGGGTGGCGCGGCGCCGTTGGCCGACGTCATCGCCGGCCACGTTCCCATCTATTTCGCGACGTTGTCGGAAGCGATGTCGCAGGCGAAGAGCGGAGCCATTCGCCTGCTTGCGGTGTCGAGCGAGAGGCGCGTCCCGCAGATCGCCGATGTTCCCACCTTCGCCGAGTCGGGATTTCCGGGATTCAAGGCGCTCACCTGGAATGGCCTGATGGCGCCTGCGGCGACGCCGAGGGACACCATCGACCGGGTCGCGAAAGAGGTGTCCCACGCCGCCAAGGACGCAAAATTCGCCGAGCGGCTTGCCGCGTTCGGCGTTGACCCGCTCGGCAACACCCCCGAAGAGTTCGCGGCGATGATCGCCGCCGACATCGCCTTGTGGGGGGAAGCCGTCAAGATCGCCGGCATCCAAGCGAAATAGAGCGAGCCTGACATCGTGACGGCGGCGGCAACGCGACGCCGCTGCAGGGACGCCGCGGGCCCCGGCCAGGGCATGGCCGGAGCGCGCCGTGTTGGTGTATGATCGCAGGCTCTCACTCACCCCCGCGCGACCCGTGCAGAGAGCGCTGTGGTCGGTTCACAAGGAGCTTTGGTCATGCTCGACGTCGTCAAGCAAGTTGCACCTTCGATTCCGTTCGATGCGGATCGCCTGGATCGTCTGATGGACGAGGCCGGGATCGACGTCCTGGTCGCGACCTCGAAGCATAATGTGCAGTATTTGCTCGGCGGGCATCGCGCCTTTTTCTTCGAGTCCATGGATGCGATGGGATTGAGTCGCTATCTGCCGGTGCTCGTCTATCCCAAGGGTGGGCGGCAGAAGGCGGCATATTTCGGGCATCGCATGGAGGGCTTTCAGAAGGAAAACGATCCGTTCTGGGTGTCGGAGTCGCAGACCAATTCGTCCGGCACCGTCGATGCCATGCAGAAGGCGATCGACTACGTGCGCAAATTGGGAGCAAAGCCGCGCTGCATCGGCGCCGAGCTCGGTTTTCTGCCGGTCGATGCCGGCACGGCGCTCCGCAACGCCTTCCCCGACAGCGAAATCGTGGACGCGCTGTTCGTGCTCGAGCGGCTGCGCGCGGTGAAGAGCCCCGAGGAATTGAGGAAGCTGCGTATCGCCTCCGAGCGGGTGATCGAATCGATGCTGGCGGTCATTGCCAACCACGGCCCGGGCACGACCAAGCGCGAGCTGACCGAAGCGCTGCGGCGGGAGGAGACCAACCGCGGTCTCGTCTTCGACTATTGCCTGATCACGGCGGGCGCGAGCCTCAACCGCGCGCCGTCGGAGCAGAAATGGGGCAAGGGCGACGTGCTCTCGCTCGATTCTGGCGGCAACTATCACGGCTATATCGGCGACCTCTGTCGCATGGCGATCCACGGCGAGCCCGATGCCGAGCTCGAAGATTTGCTGGCCGAGATCGAGCAAATTCAGCGCGCGTCGATGAAGCCCATCAAGGCGGGAGCGATGGGCGGCGCGATCTACGCCGCGGCCGAGCCGCTCGTGCATAAATCTAAGCACCACAACCACATGCACTTCCTCGCCCACGGGATGGGATTGGTCAGCCACGAGGCGCCGCGGCTCACCGCAACCGGCCCGGTGCCATATGACGCCTACGACGCCGATCGCCCGCTCGAGCGCGGAATGGTGGTATCGGTCGAGACCACGCTGCAGCACCCACAGCGCGGCTTCATCAAGCTCGAAGACACGGTCGTGGTCACCGACACAGGCTTTGACATTTACGGCGAGGGCGGTCGCGGCTGGAACCGCGGCGGCACTGCGTTACGGTAAACCGAGCGGGGCAAATCGGGCTTTGGGCGAAGCTCAGGAAGCAAATACTCAGCTTGAATAGGTGCCGGCCGTCGAAACAGCAGTCGCAAGACGCCGCTCCATGCCGTGTTGTGATTACAGCGAGGGGGCAATGAGACGAAGCAGCGCCGTGGGCCGATGCAGCACCAGCCCCGGCGGCTTCGTTCGATTAGGTTAGATGCTCAGCGCGAGCAACGCGACTGCGCCGATACCCACGACCAGGATCACCAGCGCCACCGGGTCGTAGTCGAGCCAATGCCTGCTTTGTACACTCATGACGCACCTCGCCCTGAAAGACCAACCCACTCTTCTCCCGGGT
>JBKOXY010000393.1:0-6738 GCA_046725125.1 Pseudomonadota bacterium
TCAACGTCTACAACAGGGTCGAGGTGACGCTGGCGACCCACGATGCCGGCGGCGTGACCGATCGCGACGTCAAGCTCGCCGAGGCCATGGATCGCTTGGCCGCGGCGTCGCATTGAGGGAAGGTGTGTTGCGGCGCATGACGATGGCGTTCGAGCCCGCCGCGGCGTGGGGGCAGGGCGGCTTTGAGGCGGGCGGCGGTCGCGACGAGGCGCGCGTGCGGCGCGATTTCTGGCGGAAGGCCGCGCGGGAGGCGGCGCGGCTGCCCTTCGCCGAGGATCTGCTCGCCGCCTATTACTGCGCCTTCGACCACGCGACGCCGTTGCAGGTGAAGGCAGCGCTCGTGGGCGCGCTCGCTTATTTCGTGCTGCCCTTCGACGCCACGCCGGACGTGCTGCCGTTTGTTGGCTTCACCGACGATGCGGCCGTGCTGCTCACCGCGCTGCGCATGGTGGCGGGGCACGTGCGTGCGGAGCACCGCGACGCCGCGCGCGCCGCACTCGCGCGGATCAAGGCGGGAAGGCTTTAGCGTGCCGCGATTTCGGTGCGCTCCCTCTCCCCGTTCGGGGAGAGGGAGGAGATCGAATCTGCCGCCGCATCACACCCGCACCACCAGCTTGCCCATCACCTGGCGGTTCGCGAGCGCCTTGAGCGCCGTCGGCGTCTCGGCGAGGGGATAGACCTTCTGAACGTGGCACGACAACTTGCCCTCGGCGCACCAATGGGCGAGGGTATCGATGGCGGCCTTGTACTCCTCCGTGTCGTGGCGAACCCACGCTCCCCAGAACACGCCGAGCACGGCGCAACCCTTGAGCAGCACGAGGTTGAGCGGCAGTTTCGGAATCTCGCCGGCGGCAAAGCCGACGACGAGGTATCGGCTCTCCCAAGCGAGCGAGCGCACCGCCGGTTCGCTGTAGCGGCCGCCTACCGGATCGAACACGACATCGATGCCGTGCTCGCCGCCGAGCCGCTTGAGTGCCTCGCGCAAATCCTCCCGTTCGTAGTTCACCACCTCGTGCGCGCCATGGGTGCGGGCGAAGGCGAGTTTGTCGTCGGTGGACGCGCAGGCGATCACGCGTGCACCCATGACGCTGCCGATCTCGACGGCCGCGAGCCCGACCCCGCCCGAGGCGCCGAGCACGGCCAACGTCTCCTGCGGGCGCATCAGGGCGCGGTACTTGAGCGCGTAATAAGCGGTGCCGTAGGTGATGGTCAGCGCCGCGGCGCGATCCAAGTCGAGATCGGCGGGCAGCTTCACGATGTGGTCGGCTGCGACCGCCGTGCGTTCGCGCGCCGCGTTGAAATTTGTGTAGCCCATGACGCGGTCGCCGGGCTTGAACGCGGTCACACCTGCCCCGACGCTTTCCACCACGCCTGCAAACTCGCCGCCCGGCGAGAACGGAAACGGCGGCTTGGTCTGGTATTTGCCGGCGATGATCAGCGTGTCGAAGAAATTCAGCCCGACCGCCGCCACCTTGGCTACGACCTCGCCCGGCCCGGCGACGGGATCGGGGATATCGGCAAGCACGAGGTCGTCGGGGGTGCCGAAGCGCTGGCAGAGGATGGCTTGCACGGGGCGCGGGCTGCTCGAACGGTGCCGGCACGCTATAGCACGAACGACGGCGGTTGAAGGACGAGGGGCGGTAGAGGTATTACATGCTTTATCTGGATATTATGACGGCCAGCGGACGGGGCGATCCCATTCGCCTTCACATTGCCGAATTCCCCAAGCAGTTCATGCTGTTTGCGGGTTTCCCGCTTCGGATTGCTGCAGCCGTCATGGAGGTGGGCCGATGACCGGGATGAGATCTGCCACCGCATTGATCCTTGCCATATCGCTGGCGTCGGTCGCATTTGCGCAACAACAGCCGCAAAAACCTGCCGCCGCGCCGCAGCCGCAGAAGCCCCCCGCCGCGCCGTCCAAACCGGCCCCGACCGCAGCGGCGCCTGCGGCCCCCGCGGGCGATGCGCAACCCACCTTGCTCGGCCAGTACGGCGATTGGGGCGCGTATACCGCCTCGCCCGGCGGCAATAAGGTCTGCTTCGCGCTCGCCAAGCCGAAGACCACCAAGACCGAGCCGGAGGGGCGCAAGCGCGATCCGTCCTACGTGTTCGTCTCCACCCGTCCCACCGAGAAGGTGAAGAACGAGGTGTCGGTCATCATCGGCTATCCGTTCAAGACCAATTCGGACGCCACCGCCGAGATCGGCACCGCCAAGTTCGCGATGTACACCCAGAACGACGGGGCCTGGATCAAGAACGTTGCCGAGGAGGCGCGCATGGTCGATGCCATGCGCAAGGGCGCCGACCTGACGGTGAAGGGAACCTCGGGCCGCGGCACCCAATCGACCGACCAGTATTCGCTCAAGGGCCTCGCTCAGGCGCTCGACAAGATCGAGCAGGAGTGCAAATAGGGCGGCGCCCGCCGCCCGGCGGGAGATTCTGCCCCCTGCCGATCCAAAAATGCTCGGATATTGGAACGGATAGCGCCCTATGTGGTTGTCCGTGAAAGCCCTCGTTCAAAGGGTCGGCGTCAATGATCAGTGGTGCATATCTGCGTCGCCAGGCCGAGATTTTGATCGCGATGTCGCGAGCCACCTTCGATCTCACGATCGCGGGGCGGTTGCGGCGAATGGCGGCGGAACTTCAGGACAAGGCGGCCGAGGAAGACGACCCTTCGCCCGTACTGCCGCATAGCAGCCGCGCTGCCGGCGGCCGCCGCAGATGGTCCCCCACGTAGCGCGGATCGGCTTTATCTGCTGCGGGCCATAGGCCTCGACAGGGGGCGCGCTTTTAAGGCGTGCCCATCCTGGGCATTCGCGCCATAATCTACAATGTCCAGATGGTTATCGGGAACCCGCGCAGGGAACCGCAATGCCATCGGCCAAGCCTTGCGACGGGCGCTGGAGCAGCGGGAACATGATCCGTGTCGGCATCGGCGGCTGGGTATTCGAGCCGTGGCGCGGCGCGTTTTATCCCGAGGGATTGCCGCAGGCGCGCGAGCTCGAACACGCCAGCCGCAAGCTCACGACGATCGAGATCAACGCGACCTTCTACCGGACGCAGAAGCCGGAGAGCTTTCGCAAATGGGCGGCCGAGACGCCCGACGATTTCGTGTTCTCGCTCAAAGGTCCGCAATTCGCGACCAACCGCCGGGTGCTGGCCGAGGCCGGTCAATCGATCGAGCGCTTCTTCGCGAGCGGCGTGCTCGAGTTGAAATCGAAGCTCGGCCCGGTGCTTTGGCAGATGGCGCCGACCAAGAAGTTCGATGCGGAAGATTTCGCCGGCTTTTTGGCGCTGCTGCCGCCGCGGCTCGATGGTCGCCCCATTCGTCACGTGGTCGAGGTGCGGCATGAGAGTTTTCTCGTGCCGGCGTTCATCGAGCTGCTGCGCAAGTTCTCGGTGGCGGTGGTCGCCGTGGAATCCGACAAGCATCCGTTGATCGCCGACGTCACCGGCGATTTCGTCTATGCCCGCCTGCAGCGCACCTCGGAGAAGGAAAAGACCGGCTACCCGCCGCGCGCGCTCGAGCTCTGGGCCAAACGCGCACGCAGTTGGGCCGCCGGCGCCGCGCCCGATGATCTTGCCACCATCACGGCGCCCTTGCCGCAACAGGACAAACGCGATGTGTTCATCTACATGATCTCCGGCGCCAAGGTTCGCGCGCCCGCGGCGGCGATGGCGCTGATCGAGCGGTTGAAGGAGAAATGATCGATCTATCGCGGTCGGCCTCGGCACCCCATCTATGCTAGAACGCCGCGAGGCAGGGTCCTTTCCATACGATGGCCGAACCGCTCCAAACCACCGACATGTCCTTGACGGCGCCCGGCGCGGCGTCCACGGCGTTCGTCGAAAAGACGCCGCTCGAGCGCTATGTGCCGCCGGACAAGCCCTCGCTCGTGGGGCTCTCGCGTGCGCAGCTGATGGGAGCGCTCGTGTCCATCGGCGTGCCGGCGGCACAGCAGAAAATGCGCGTGCAGCAGATCTGGCACTGGCTCTACGTGCGCGGCGCGCGGGGCTTCGACGAGATGACGAGCGTGTCGAAGGAACTGCGCGCGGCGCTCGCGCGGCATTTCACGCTTGCGCGCCCCGAGGTCGTGGCCGAGCAGGTCTCGGTCGACGGCACGCGCAAATGGCTCCTGCGGCTGCCCGGCGAACATTCGGGTGAGGCTTTGGGCGAGCGGCCGCACGAGGTCGAATGCGTCTACATCCCCGAGGCCGACCGCGGCACGCTTTGCGTCTCCAGCCAAGTCGGCTGCACGCTCACCTGCTCGTTCTGTCACACCGGCACGCAGCGGCTCGTGCGCAACCTCACGCCCGGCGAGATCGTCGGCCAGATCATGGTCGCGCGCGATCGCCTCGGTGATTGGCTGGGAGCCGCGCGCGCGAGCGGGGATGGCTTGCCGACGCAGGGCGAGCGCTTCGTTTCCAACATCGTCATGATGGGCATGGGCGAGCCGCTCTACAATTTCGAGGCGGTGCGCGACGCGCTCCTGATCGCGGCGGATGGCGAGGGGATCGCCATTTCCAAGCGCCGCATCACGCTCTCGACGTCGGGCGTCGTGCCGAATATTTCGCGCGCGGGCGCCGAAATCGGCTGCATGCTCGCGGTATCGTTGCACGCCGTGCGCGACGAGCTGCGCAACGAACTCGTTCCGCTCAACCGCAAATATCCGATCGCGCAGCTGCTCGACGCCTGCCGCGACTATCCCGGCGTTTCCAACGCGCGGCGCATCACGTTCGAATACGTCATGCTCAAGGGCGTCAATGATTCGCTTGCCGACGCCAAGGCGCTGGTCAAGCTGCTCGCGGGCATCCCGGCGAAGATCAACCTCATCCCGTTCAATCCGTGGCCCGGCACCAGGTACGAGTGCTCGGATTGGGAGAGAATCGAGAAATTTTCCGAGATCATCTTCAATGCCGGCTACGCCTCGCCGGTGCGCACGCCGCGCGGGCGCGACATCCTGGCCGCTTGCGGCCAGCTCAAGAGCGCGACCGAAAAGCTCTCCGCGCGCGAGCGCCTGGCGCTGCGCGCGATGGCGATGACGGATTGAGATGGACAGCCTCGGCCGGCTGCTGCTGCGCTTCGTGCTGGTGCCGCTCGGTTACGTCGTGGCGGTGGTGGTGGCGACGCTGGTGATCGTGCTCGGCTCCTGGAAGCTGGGCGCGGCCGCCGCCCATCCCGACACGCAGGCGTTCGCGATCTTCGGCTTCGTCTTCGCCGCGCCGGTGCTGCTGGTGATGCTGCTCAGCCTGATGTGGCTCCCTGCCGCCATCGGCATTCTCATTTCGGAGGCGTTCGCCATCCGCTCCTTCATCTTTCACGCCGGCAACGGCGCGGTCTCGGCCTGGATCGGCTGGAGCCTGTTCGGCTACGTCGATGACACCCGCGTTCCGCTGAACGAGCCGCTGCCGGTGCTTGCCGCCGGGCTTGCCGCCGGCCTCGCCTATTGGCTGATCGCGGGTGCGAGCGCGGGCTTCTGGAAACCGCTATTTCGCCGGCCCGCCGGCGCGGCGCTGCCGGCGAATACGGCCTCACATCCGCCGGAAATCCGTTAGGAAATCTGCTATAGGATGTGCGGGCGCGCAGCTGCGACGGGAGCACGCGCGGTCCGCCGGCGAGGGTTTCATGAACGTAACGTCGAGAGCCGAGGTGCGCACGAAGCGAAGCGCCGGTGGCCGCATCGCCTTATTGATCGTGCTCGGCGCCATGCTCGCCGGTTGCGATAAATGCGGCAACTTGTGGCCGTTCGGCAGCGCTGCTCAAGGCGAGACCCAAGTCTGCCGCGAGCTGCCGCCGCAGCCGCCGCGGTAGGCGTTCATCCCCATCATTTGTCAAAATCTTTGCTGCGCGGCGCCGATTTGAACTCGCGCGCCGCCTCGGCTAGACACGCTCGGGATCAACCGCATGAACCGAACCGGCCTCGTGATCGCGTTAGCCGTCGCCGCCGCGGTTGGCCTCATCTTCGGTATCCGGCCCGACCTCGACCTCAAGCTCGCCGCGCTGTTCTTCGACCCCGAGCGCGGAGGATTCTGGCGCGCCTATGATCCGGCCTACCTGCGCGCGCGCGACGTTGCCGTCTGGCTCACGACGCTGGTAGCGATGCCGACGGTCGTCGCCCTCGTGGTCAAGTTCATCCGCCCGCGCCGGCCGCTGCTCATCCCCGGCCGCGCGATCGTGCTGATGCTGGTGACGCTCGCGCTCGCGCCCGGCGTCGTTGCCAATCTCGTGCTCAAGGAGCACTGGGGCCGCCCGCGCCCCATCGACGTGACCGAGTTCGGCGGCGATGAACATTTCCGTCCGTGGTGGGACCCGCGCGGCGATTGTCCGAAGAATTGTTCCTTCGTCGCCGGCGAGCCCTCGGGCGCGTTCTGGACGCTTGCAGGCGCCGCGGTGGTGCCGCCGCAATGGCGCGCGCTCGGCTATGGCAGCGCGCTTGCCTTCGGCGCCGCCGTGGGGGTGTTGCGCATGGCGGCCGGCGCGCATTTCTTCAGCGACGTGGTGTTCGCCGGGGTGTTCAGCTTTCTGGTGATCTGGCTCGTGCACGGCTGGCTCTACCGCTGGCCGCGCACGCGGATTTCGGACGCGACGGTGGAACGGGCGATGGAGCGGATTGGGCCAAAGCGAGCCTAGGCACTCGATCCGACTCAATATTGCCCCTTGGGCTCCAAGCCGAGCATGAATTGCCCATACATGCTCCCGGTGGAATCCCAATTGAGGCTGATGTGAGAGGCGGCCGC
>JBKOXY010000123.1:0-3691 GCA_046725125.1 Pseudomonadota bacterium
ATGAGGCAATGGGATTAATCTCGACGTTGCGGTCTATGTGGCAGGCACCGCAGGTGTCGGCACACCGCCGTCTCGGCCCCCGCGCGTGACGAAGCCATCACGCTGCGCCGTTCAAAAGCTCCGCGTGCTGGCCGATTGCTCGCACCGCGCCGCAAGGCGTATCAAATGCCGAGGCTCTAATCGCCGCTGGATGAAACTTCAGTGGGGGTCAAGGAGGCATTCATGCCCGTTGCAATCATCGGTGCTGGAGCGGTCGGCACGGCGCTCGGTCAAGCTTGGCTCAAGCATGGCCAGGATGTGATCTGGGGCTTACGAAACCCTGCCGATCCGAAATATGCGGCGCTGGCCAAGGAGCGCGTCAAAGCGCCGGCCGAAGCCGTCAAGGAGGCCGAGATCGTGGTGATCGCGACGCCCTGGTCCGCGACCCGAGCGGCCGTGAAAAGCCTGGGCAGCCTTGCGGGCAAGATCGTGATCGACTGCACCAATCCTTTGGGCATGGGTCCCGACGGTTTGCAGCTCGTCCTCGGCTTCGACACCTCGGCTGGCGAGCAGGTCGCAAGCTGGGCGCCGGACGCCTTTGTCTTCAAGACCCTCAACACCACGGGCTCGAGCAATATGACCAGGGCCGCCGAATATCCGGTGAAACCGCTAATGCTGGTGGCGGGTGACGAGGCCGGGAAGAAACCGTTGGTGATGGAGCTGGTCGGCATGCTCGGCTTCGAACCGGTCGATGCCGGCCCGTTGAAGAACGCGCGGCTCCTGGAGCCGTTCGCCATGGTCTGGATCGACCAAGCGATAAAGCGTGGCCGCGGGCGGGACTTCGCCTTCGCACTGGTGAAGATGGAGTGAAATCAGTGCGCGGCGCGCCGGTTCCTTGGCTTCTTCTTCGGCAGCCCCTGGATCGTGGTACTTTCGCTTGCGCTTTGGCGTCACGCCGACCCCGAGGGGCCGACAATTGGGCCGGGCGCAACTGCGTTGTTGCAAGTGAACCCGCCAGCTCGCCCGCGCCTGTCGCGACTGGCCTCAGTAAGAACGTGGCTGGAATTTGCGCGGCGATCATGGAAGCCTTGACGGCGGTTGTTTCTGCTCATCCAGGCGCAGACTGGGCCGAGCTTGAGGCGTGCGTTTGATTGGTACGCGCCGGGTCGCACGGATCTTCTCTGTCGATCACCGCGCGCCCTCGAAGACGCCTGGGCCTGCAATCTCGCCATTTATGTCCGGAAGCGGCAATTACTCGACAGCCCGCGCGAGCTTCCTGCTTGTTCGGGAGCATCGATTTGAGACATTCACTCCGTACTCTGTGAGTTCGTACCCCGTGATTCGTAGCCCCAGGCTGGCTCCGGTTTCGTCAGGATAACCGCCTCTGGGACTTCCGCTTGTTGAGGTGTGGCAGAACATCATGCAGCCCGGGCCCGTACCATCCGATCGGGAAGTGCTGGCGGGTCTGGTCGAGCGCGTCACGTTCCACAACGAAGAGAATGGTTTCTGCGTTCTGCGGATCAAGGCCCGCAGCCACCGTGAGCTGATCACGGTTGTCGGTCATGCTGCAGTGATCTCTGCCGGCGAGTGGGTCACAGCGTCAGGCGAATGGGTCAATGACCGCACTCATGGGCAGCAGTTCAAGGCAAGATTTCTCAAGACCACGGAACCGACTTCGCTCGATGGCATCGAAAAGTACCTCGGGTCCGGGATGATCCACGGCATCGGCCCGGTCTACGCCAAGAAGCTGGTGCGCGCTTTTGGCGAGAAGGTGTTCGACACGATCGAAGTGGAGCCAGAGCGGCTGAGGGAAGTGACGGGCATTGGTCCGGTACGAGCTGGCCGTATCACCGCTGCCTGGGCCGAGCAGAAGATCGTGCGCGAGATCATGGTCTTCCTTCACAGCAATGGCGTCGGCACAGCCCGGGCGGTGCGCATCTACAAGACCTACGGCGCCGATGCCGCGCAGGTCATGTCGGAGAACCCGTATCGCCTGGCGCGTGACATCCGCGGCATCGGCTTCAAAACCGCCGACGCGATCGCGATGAAGCTCGGAATCGAAAACACGGCGATGATCCGGGCGCGCGCCGGGATTTCCTATGCATTGACCGAGGCCATGGACGAGGGGCATTGCGGCCTCCCGACGGATGAGCTCGTGCCGCTTGCCGAAAAGCTGCTCGAGGTGCCGGTAGAACTCGTCCGTACCGCACTCGATCTCGAATTGGCCGAAGGCACAGTTATCGCCGACAGCGTCGGCGAAACACGCTGCGTGTTTCTGGCGGGGCTGTATCGGGCGGAGCGCTCCATCGCCGAGCGGCTACAGCGGCTTACGAATGGCACGCCTCCGTGGCCCTGGATCGATCCTGACAAGGCACTGCCATGGGTCGAGAAGCGTGTCGGGCTTGCCCTTGCGGAAAGCCAGCGAACCGCGATCCGACTCGCGCTGAAGTCCAAAGTTCTGATCCTCACCGGCGGTCCCGGCGTCGGCAAGACCACGATTGTTAAAGGCATCTTGCGCATTCTCGCAGCCAAGGGGGCAGGGCTCCTCCTGTGCGCTCCCACCGGCCGGGCTGCCAAGCGCATGACCGAGGCGACGGGTTTTGAGGCCAAGACCATTCACAGGCTGCTTGAGGTCGATCCCAAGGGCGGCGGCTTCAAGCGCGGCGACAACAACCCTCTCGACTGCGGCCTGCTGGTTGTCGATGAGACCTCCATGGTCGACATCATGCTGATGCAGGCACTCATGAAAGCGGTGCCGGACAAGGCCGCATTGCTGATCGTGGGCGACATTGACCAGCTTCCTTCAGTTGGGCCGGGACAAGTCATGTCCGACCTAATCTCATCCGGCGCCATTCCCGTGGTGCGCCTCACCGAGGTGTTCCGGCAGGCCGCGCAAAGCCGCATCATCACCAGTGCCCATGGCATCAACCAGGGTTCTATCCCCGATCTCAGTCCACCCCGAACGAACAGCGACTTCTACTTCGCGCAGGCGGATGATCCCGAAACCGCCGTATCGCGCATCATCGAGTTGGTGAAGACAAGGATTCCCAGCCGCTTCGGCCTCGATTCCATTCGCGACATCCAAGTTCTGTGCCCGATGAATCGCGGTGGTGTCGGCGCCCGATCGCTCAACATCGAACTGCAAGCGGCGCTGAACCCGGCGGGTGAGCGTAAGGTCGAGCGCTTCGGCCGGACCTTCGCCCCTGGCGATAAGGTGATGCCAGATCGAGAACGACTACGACAAGGAGGTTTATAACGGCGACATCGGCTACATCGACGATGTCGATCCTGATGCGGGAGAACTTATCGCTCGTTTCGACGGCCGATCCGTCACCTACGGATTTGGTGAACTCGACATGCTGGTTCCTGCCTATGCCACCACGATCCACAAGAGCCAAGGCTCCGAATATCCAGCCGTCGTTATCCCGGTCATGACCCAGCACTATGCGATGCTGCAGCGGAACCTGCTCTACACCGGCGTAACGCGCGGCAAACGGCTAGTCGTGTTGGTCGGTCAGAAAACGGCCGTCGCCATCGCGGTACGCAACGTCTCGGGTCGGCGGCAGTGGTAGAAGCTGCAGGAATGGCTGCGTCCTGGCCCGCCCCTCGCGCAACAGGTCGGCATGGTGGGTTGAGCCACGGTAGCAGTGGATTTTTTCAGCGAGCTCCGGCGGTGATGGTGCTGCCGGAAGCGCCCGGATGACGTAATTGC
>JBKOXY010000243.1:0-4568 GCA_046725125.1 Pseudomonadota bacterium
AAAAAGCTTGCAACGGACTTCTGCAACAAAATCGGCACAAAGCGGACATGCCGAGATGTCTGCTATTTGTCCGCTTTCGGGGGCAAAGCGGACATCAGCCGGCGATTGCCTACAATCACGATTTATGAGTACACGCCTTAGTTAGTTAAAGAGGATTTAGTCGCAAGATGCTGCCCCTCACCCGGCCCTCGCCATAGCGCGTCATTAAGGGCGTTTACGTCCGTCTTCGACGGGCTATGGACGCGCGTGAACGCGCTTATGGCGGGGCGAGAGTAGGGCACCGAGTGCGCGGCGCTTCATCAAGTCAGGAATGAACTGCGCTAAAGCGTGCACGAGCGCGTGTGCTTCATGTGCTCGAGCGTCCTCGGCACGATGACGCAGTCGTGGTGACCGCCGTTGCTCGGCCAGATGCCGACCAGCTCGTCGGTCTCGGCATCGATGAAGGCAATACCGCTCGATAGCCGCTGGAAGCCGCTGAACACGCCGACCACGTATTTGCCGTCGTAGGTCACCGCCAGCGTCTGCATGTCCGGCCCGATGCCCTGGATCTCCTTCTTGATCTTCCAGGTCTTGGTGTCGACGACCATCACGCCGCTCGCGGCCGGGGAGGGGTGCAGGATCGAAAGATAGAGCTTGGAGCCGTCCATGGAGAACACCATGTGGAACGGGTTCGGATATTTGCCGACCCACAGCGGATCCTCGATATGCGCGATCTTCTTCCAGTTGCGCGGGTCGGGATCGCTTGAATCGAAGACCGAGCAATTGTTCTCGCGCAGATTGTTCATCATGCAGAGGAAGCGGCCGTCGGGGGAGAAGCCGATCTCGTGGCCGGGCGAGAAGATTTTGTCGAACGTCACCTCCCAATGGTCGTTGTCGATCTTCTTGACGGGATATTGGTTCGGCGCGTTCTTGTTGAACTGAAGGAAGGTCACGGGCTCGAAGTTCTTCTCGGCATCGAGGATCAGCTGGCCGCCGCACAATCTCACGATAGTGGACGCCCAGCGGCCGCTCGGGTGCCAGATGGTGCCGTCGGCGCCGCAGAGACTGAGGACGTCGTCGCCGGGAAGCGTTCCCTCCTCGACGAACAGCTCGCCCATGGGCACCATCTCCCATTCGATCTTCTGGCCTTTGGTGCCGAGATAGTCGTACTTGCCGGTCGCCGGGTCGGGATAGATCTTGGAGATCTTGAGCACGCCGCCCTTCTGCCAAGCCTCGGCGAGGTTGCGGACGTTGGGCACCCAGTCGTATTTGAGCGCCGCGATCACGCGCGAGGTCCGGCGGTCGAAGCACGCCGCGATGTCCTTCTGCCCATCGGTGACGAAATAGCGCTCCGCGGTCTTGGGATCGATGTTCACGTGCACGCCGAGACCGAGGCCCGTCGTTTCCGCGACGTTCTCCATCACCTCCATTTGCGAGCCGTCGTAGCGCACGCGATAGATGTTGAAGCCTTCCCCCGGCGTCTCGATATGGGCGGGGATGCCGTAGATCAGCGAATTCTTGCCGCCTTGGGTGCTGTTGATCCATTCGAAGCCCTTCGCCGGATCCGCGCTCGGGAAGGCGCACAAGTGATGCGAGATCGGGTTGTAGTCGCCGTAGTTCCAGTACGAGATCCAGGCGAGCGCGCGGCCGGTATTGAGGTTCACCGCATAGGTGCCGCCGCCCATCTTGGTCGGCATCAGAAGAACCCAGTCGCCGAAGCGTCGGCCGCCCACATCCGCCTGCGGATTGACCAATTCGCGATCGATGGGGTGGCGCTGGGGTTCGGTATAGGTTGAGCCGGCGTGTCTCGCCCCGTGATCCGGGATGCTCTGGCCGGTGAGCATGGGATAGCCGAGCGTGACCGCCTCGCCCACCACCGCGGTGCCGGCGGCCCAGGTCAGGAGGCTGCGCCGATTGAGTCTCCTCGGCGCGGTTTGCGGCGCCGCCGGTTGCGGCACAGGCGTCGGTGGCGGCGCTTGCTGTTGATCGCGGGAGGCTTTTTCCCGCGATATTCCGAAAAATCCTCGTTGTCCTGCTGCGCCACCTCCGCCTGGCGCTTGAGGTAGATCTGTTCGGCGGTGAGCGGCGTCTCGGGCTTTGCCTCGCTCTCGACCTCGAGCTTCATTTTCGAAAGCTCGATGTCTTGCATCGGCTCTTTGAATTTCGGCTTGCGCCCGTCGGACATGGCCCAGCTCCTCCGCTTCCCGTGTGATGGCTGACTTTGATTGCACAATAATGTCGCGCGGCGATCAAGATCGTCCGCCGCGCGATCAATTCATCGGCACCTCAGTGCGGCGGCATGGGAATCCATACCGGCGGTTTTCCTGAAAAGCGCATCCGCTTCAACACGACCTCGTCGGCAACGTCGAACGGTTTCAGGTAGACGTAGTAATTGTCCTTGCGCTCGAACACGTCGCCGTTCGGCCTGCTGTTCGGACTGACCAGCATCGTGCCGGAGAAGCGCACGTGCATATAGTTCGGAAGCAGTTGCGCGAAATCGGGCACGCGCGCATCGAAGCGATAGCGATAGGTCTGCTTGCCCGCGATTTTCGTGACGCCGGTTGCGCTGTCGTCGGCCGGCGTCATCGGTACTTCCTGCCACACCGTTTTGACCTGAACATAGGCGCGCATATCCGGCGCCATGACATAGATCGGCTCCTCGCCGCCGACGTTCTCAAGATACGTCGTCAATTCGTAGCGGCCGTCGCCGAGGTCGGTGACCGACTGGACGTCGCCGCGAAGGCGATTGAGCGCCAGGTGCTGCAGCGCTGCGATCCGAGCGGCGCGCTCGCGCACCCGCATCGCCTGGTATTTCTCGACCCCGACGTCGGCCGCCAGAATGGCGGCGAAGATCACGGCGGCGGCGATGAGGAAGGCCTTGACCCCGCGCCAGAGGTTTGCGCCCAGGCGGATGGGCGCACGCGCCGCGGCTGGCGCCGTGCGCTCCGGACGGACCCTAGCCGGCGTGAAACGCCGTTGCGGCTCGACTGCGACCTGGGGCAGGTCGGTTGCCGCCAGCGTGCCTTGGCGCATCTCGTAGCTGCGCTGCGCGCGCTTGGCGAGTTTAAGATCGTGGGTGACGAGGACGAAGTCGAACGATTCCGTGTGCTGCAATTGTTCTAGCAGGTCGATGATGTCGGTCTCGGTGTCCGCATCGAGGTCGCTCGTCGGTTCGTCGACGAGCAATAGCGGCGGCGCATTGATGAGCGCGCGGGCAACGGCGACCCGGCGCTGCTCGCCGCCGGACATGCTGCTCGGATAGGCCTCGGCGCGGTCGGCGAGGCCGACGCGCGCGAGCAGATCGTGCGCCCGTGCATAGGCCTCCTCGGCCTCCATGGTGCGGCCGAGCAATGCCGGAACGGCGACGTTGTCGACCGCGGTCAGGTTCGACAACAGGCTAGGGAACTGGAACACGAAGCCCACCTGGCGCGAGCGGAAGGTCGCGCGCGCGGTTTCCGGCAGTGTCCAGACGTCGGTGCCGTCGAGCAGGAGCTTGCCTTCGGTCGGCCTGGTCAAGGCGCCGAGCATGGCCATCAGCGTCGACTTGCCCGAACCCGATCGGCCGACGATCGAGACAAACTCGCCGCGGCGCAGCTCGAGACTGACGCCCCGCACCGCCGCGTAGCCGGGAGCGTCGCCGTATCGCTTGGTCAGCAACTGCGCCGACAGAGTCACGTCACCGCCCTTCCGTCTGGATGAGGGTATAGGGCGCCATCCGCCGCACCCGCCACGCCGGCAGAAAGGCGCCGATGAGACCGAGCACGGCCGAGAACACGATGGCCAGCACGGCGCCGATCTGGAGCACCGCAGCCGGCGGCCAGGAGAACGGGACCCCGAGCAGCGCGAAGTAGAAGCCGAGCGAGTGGGCGAAGGTCAGCAGCACGGCGGAGCCGAAGCAGAGACCGGCGAGGCCGCCCAGGGCGGTGATGACGGCGGCTTCCGCGAGAATGATCGTCATCACTTGATTGGGTTGCGCGCCCATCGCCCGCAACAGGCCGACTTCGCGGTAGCGCTCTTGCACGATCGCCGAGAACAAGAGCGAGACCAGGATCAGCAACGCGGTGAGCTGGAACGCGGTGAACACCGCGATGCCGACGAGCAGCGTGCTCAGCGCCTGCCGCGAGGAGGTGAGCACGCCGTTGCCCTCGACGATTTTGACGTCGGCAAGCTGGGCGAGGCCGAACTTGACCTCCTCCATCTTGGCGCCGGGCGAAAGCTGCAACAGGAAGGCCGAGACCCGATCGAGCTGAGGTCACCCGAACAGACGTTGGCGTCGGTATGGCGCATGCCGTCGATCGCCGGCACGTCGCCGAGCTTCGCCGGCGCCGCCGGCTTTCCGGCCGCGCCTGCGCCCGAGGTCCGGCAGAACGAAACGACGTCGGCGAGCGCAGCGAAACTCAGGAAATAGGACTCGTCGAACGGACCGACGCCGGTCTTGCCGAGCCGGGCGGAAACGCGCATCGGCATGCCGCAGACGCTGAGCGTTTCGCCGAGCCGGGCGGGCAGCGCGCCGCCCGCAATCAGGCCCTCGACCGGTCCTACTTGGCGCGCCTCGACCCAGCTCAGCACCGAAAAGTCCTGCGCCGGGT
>JBKOXY010000399.1:0-13375 GCA_046725125.1 Pseudomonadota bacterium
GTATTGGTTACAGGCACCGCGATCCCACTTGCACGTGCAGCGCCTCTCACATGAGCTTGGCTGAAACCCAGCACTGCCATTTGCGTTGGTCGCCCAGCTTCATGTGTGGCCCCCCCTAGGGGGACTTTTGTATTCTGAAAAATGTTCAAGACCTCATCCCTGAAAACGCAGTAAAATGTGATTTTGCCCAAGCGACGGCCCCCGACCTTTGGGTGACGTAGCCTCTTTTGGGGATGACACCCCACTGTGAAGATTGCGATTTGTTGGAGCATCGGCTCGGCGGATCGTGCGTCGGTTGCGCGTCACTGCTCTCACAAATGCGGTCAGTCAGATTTGTAGGGCTCACGAATTCGGGATGCTTCGACCTGATCCGCCTCGTTCCCACGTTCAATCAATACGTGTATTACTTTTGAATACCCAAAGACATGACAAGGCGTCATATAACCGTCTGGTAGTCCTTATAGAAAACCCACAACCTGACGGTCGTATCGGGAAGTTCCCCGGAGTACTATTATTTGCGCTTAGGAGGTGTTTATTTGCGCTTAGGAGGCGTTTTGGTGCCGAACATGCGGCATGCGTTCAAGGATCGGGATGTCCAGCGCCTCATCAAGGCCGCGCGCTCGGCTGGGCTAGACCCTGGCTCCGTCACGATCGATCTCAAGGGAGGCATCATCACGGTTCATGGCAAAGCAAACGGCCCCGACAGTGCGCCGATATCGAACCCGTGGGACGAGGTGCTTCCCCGTGAGCCGCATTAAGCTGAAATACGTCCACCAGTTCGTCGACAAGCGGCGCGGCGGCGCGAAGGCTAGATTCTATTTCCGCCGCCGGGGTTGTCCGCAGCTGCCCCTGCCCGGCTTGCCGGGTTCCCCCGAGTTCAATGCAGCCTACGAGCAGGCGCTCGCCGGCTCGACCGCGTCGCCGACGGTCGGAGCCAAGCGCGTCCGCGTCGGCAGCATCGGCGCGCTGGCGCTCGCGTGGTTCAACTCGCCGGAGTTCCTGACGCTGAAACCGGCGACGTCGCGGACCTATCGGCTCATCATCGAGAAGTTCACGCGAGAGCACGGCGACAAGCCGGTGGCGCTGCTCAAGCGCGAGCACATTCGGGCGATGCTGGCAGAGCGAGTCAGTAAGCCAGCGGCGGCGAACCATTGGCTGCGCCTGCTCAAGAGCATGATGCACTTCGCCATCGTGCAGAACATGCGCGCCGACGATCCGACCGTCGGCGTCGACTTCATCGAGCACAAGTCGACCGGCTTCCATACCTGGACCGAGGACGAGATCGCGCAGTTCGAGGCGCATCACCCGATCGGCTCCAAGCCGCGCCTTGCGCTCGCGTTGCTGCTCTACACGGCGCAGCGCCGCAGCGACGTGGTGAAGATGGGGCGCCAGCACGTTCGCAATGCCGTGGCGCAGGTCCGACAGCAGAAGACCGGCACCATGCTCGCGATCCCGGTGCATCCCGACTTGCAAGCGATCCTCGACGCGACGCCCGGCGAGCAGTTGACGTTTCTCGTGACCGAGTATGGCAAGCCGTTCACCGCTGCCGGTTTCGGCGGCTGGTTCCGCGAGCGTTGCGACGAGGCCGGATTGCCGAAGTGCTGCGCATCGCACGGGCTGCGCCTTGCGGCATGTCGCAGGCTCGCGGAAGCGGGTTGCAGCGCGAACGTCATCGCATCGATCAGCGGACACAAGACGTTGCGCGAGGTCGAGCGCTATACGAAGGCGGCTGATCAGGCGCGCATGGCGCGGATCGGCATGGCAGCGCTCACGTCGAGAACATCGGCGAACGATGCGGTGGCAACCGATCAGAACGAAGTGGCAACCAAGAAGATAAGTGCTTGAGCGGATTGCGGTTCAATGCAGCGCGAAACGCGGATGGCAGGAGTGGAGGGACTCGAACCCCCAACCCCCGGTTTTGGAGACCGGTGCTCTAGCCATTGAGCTACACTCCTCCGGAAGCGCTTGCGGCGGCCCCGAGGCCCGCCGCAGGGTTGTAAATGCATGAACGGCAGTACCATTGCAAGCCGGAAGACGGACGCAGGCGACAGCGCGATCATGCAGTACCAAGATCCGTTCGTCCCCGCGAAGGCGGGGACCCAGGGCCACCTGGATTCCCGCTGGAGTTCACCCCACGAAAGCGGGGCGGGAATGAGCGGAGTTTCGATGTAGCCCTCCTCACGCGTCGGTCCTGCGTTATTCCGTGATCGAGACCACCACGCCGGCGCCCACGGTCTTGCCGCCCTCGCGGATCGCAAACCGCTGCTTCTCCTCCATGGCGATCGGCGTGATCAGCTCGACGTCCATCGCCGCGTTGTCCCCCGGCATGATCATCTCCGTCCCAGCCGGCAGCGTCACCTGACCCGTCACGTCCGTGGTGCGGAAGTAAAACTGCGGGCGGTAATTGTTGAAGAACGGCGTGTGCCGGCCGCCCTCCTCCTTGGTCAGGATGTACGCCTCAGCCTTGAACTTCTTGTGCGGCTTCACCGACCCCGGCTTGCACAGAACCTGACCGCGCTCCACCGCATCCTTGTCGATCCCGCGCAGCAGACATCCCACATTGTCGCCCGCAACCCCCTCGTCCAAAAGCTTGCGGAACATCTCAACCCCCGTCACAACCGACTTCTGCGTGTCGCGCAGCCCCACGATTTCCACTTCCTCCCCAACCTTGATCTTGCCGCGCTCGATGCGACCCGTCACCACCGTGCCGCGACCCGAGATCGAGAACACGTCCTCGATCGGCATCAAAAACGGCTGGTCGATCGGACGCTCAGGCAGCGGCACGAACGTGTCCAGCGCCTCGTAAAGCTTCAGGATCGCCTCGTCGGCGAACTCGCCTTTCTCCCCGTTGAGCGCCTTGATCGCCGAGCCGCGGATCACCGGCGCCTTGTCGCCGGGAAACTGGTACTTGGTCAAAAGCTCCCGCACCTCGAGCTCCACTAGATCGAGAAGCTCGGGGTCGTCCACGACGTCGACCTTGTTGAGGAACACCACGATATAGGGAACCCCAACCTGGCGCGCGAGCAGAATGTGCTCGCGCGTCTGCGGCATCGGGCCGTCCGCCGCCGACACCACAAGGATCGCACCGTCCATCTGCGCCGCACCCGTGATCATGTTCTTGACGTAGTCGGCATGCCCCGGGCAATCCACATGCGCGTAGTGACGCTTGGCCGTGGAGTATTCCACGTGGCTCGTCGCAATCGTCAAAATCTTGGTCGGATCACGTCGACCCTGGCTCTCCGAGGCCTTCGCAACCTGGTCATACGACACAAACGTCGTCGTCCATCCCTTCTCCGCCGACACCTTCGTCAGCGCAGCCGTCAATGTCGTCTTGCCGTGGTCCACGTGACCTATCGTCCCAACATTGCAATGCGGCTTCGTCCGTTCGAATTTCTGCTTGGCCATGGCTCGGCTCCTCTGGGACCCTTTCTCAACTAAGCTCCGACTCCCAACGGCATCGTGGGATCTTGCGGTTCGTCAGTCCAATGTTGGCATCACGTTCGAGGCAAGCGTCCCCGAGGCCTCAGGCGAACTTCGCCTGAATCTCGGCGGCGACCGCCTGGGGCACCTGTTCATAGTGATCGAATTGCATGGTGAAGGTGGCGCGCCCCTGCGACATGGAGCGCAGATTGCTCACATAGCCGAACATGTTGGCGAGCGGCACCATCGCGTTGACGACGTTGGCGTTGCCGCGCATGTCCTGGCCCTGGATCTGCCCGCGGCGCGAATTGAGGTCGCCGATGACAGAACCCGTGTATTCTTCGGGCGTGACCACCTCGACCTTCATGATCGGCTCGAGCAGGACAGGCGAGCCCTTCTGCAGGGCCTCACGCAGCGCCGCGCGCGCGCAGATTTCGAAGGCGAGCGCGGATGAATCGACGTCGTGATAGTCGCCGTCGATCAGCGTCACCTTGAGATCGACCACCGGGAACCCCGCGAGCACGCCGGATCCCAACACCGATTCCAGACCCTTCTCGACGCCGGGAATGTACTCCTTCGGCACCGTTCCGCCGATGATTTCGTTCTCGAACTCAAAGCCTCCGGCCGGTGGCAATGGTTCGGCGACGATCTTGACGCGAGCAAACTGGCCAGACCCGCCGGTCTGCTTCTTATGGGTATGATCGACGGTGACTTGTTTGGTGATCTTCTCGCGATAAGCGACCTGCGGGGCGCCGATATTGGCTTCGACCTTGTAGCTGCGCTTCAAGATGTCGACCTTGATGTCGAGATGAAGTTCGCCCATGCCTTTGAGGATGGTCTGGCCCGATTCCTGGTCGGTCGTGACGCGGAACGACGGGTCCTCGGCCACCAGCTTGGCGAGTGCAACGCCGAGCTTCTCCTGATCCGCCTTTGATTTCGGCTCGATTGCAATCTCGATCACCGGATCGGGGAATTCCATCTTCTCCAAGATCACCGACTTCTGCGGATCGCATAGCGTGTCGCCGGTCCGCACGTCCTTGAGGCCTGCGAGCGCCACGATGTCGCCGGCATAAGCCTCCTTGATGTCTTCGCGATTGTTCGCATGCATCAGCAGCATGCGGCCGATGCGCTCCTTGCGATCCTTGGTGGAATTGATCACGCCCGTGCCGCTTTCGAGCCGGCCGGAATAGATGCGGCAGAAGGTGATGGTGCCGACGAAGGGGTCATCCATGATCTTGAAGGCGAGCATCGCCAACGGCTCGCTGTCCGATGGCTTGCGCACGACCTCATTGCCCTTGCTGTCGATGCCCTTGATCGGCGGCACGTCGAGCGGCGACGGCAAATAGTCGACGACCGCATCGAGCAGTGGCTGCACGCCTTTGTTCTTGAAGGCGGAGCCGGCGAGCACCGGGAAGAACGCGCCGGTGATCACGGCCTTGCGGATCAGGCGCTTGAGGGTCGCTTCGTCGGGCTCTTTGCCCTCGAGATATGCAGCCATGGCGCTGTCGTCGAGCTCGACCGCGGCCTCGATCATCCGCTCGCGGTAGTCCTTGGCCTGTTCGAGCATGTCGGGCGGGATCTCGACGTCGTGATACTTGGCACCGAGTGTCTCGTCGTCCCAAACGACACCGACCATGCGCACGAGGTCGACTATGCCTTTGAACTGGCTCTCGCTTCCAATCGGAAGCTGGATCGCCACCGGCTTGGCGCCCAAGCGCTCGACGATGTCACTGAGGCACTGGAAGAAATCCGCGCCGACCTTGTCCATCTTGTTGCAGAGGACGATGCGCGGGACCTTGTACTTGTCGCCCTGTCGCCAGACCGTCTCGGTCTGCGGCTCCACGCCCTGATTGCTATCGAGCACGCACACCGCCCCGTCGAGCACCCGCAAGCTTCGTTCCACCTCGATGGTGAAATCGACGTGACCGGGCGTGTCGATGATGTTGAGCCGCTTGTTCTTCCAGAAGGCGGTGGTTGCGGCGGAGGTAATCGTGATGCCGCGCTCCTGCTCCTGCTCCATCCAATCCATGGTCGCGGCGCCTTCATGCACCTCGCCCATCTTGTGGCTCTTGCCGGTGTAGTAGAGGATCCGCTCGGTCGTCGTCGTCTTCCCGGCATCGATGTGGGCCATGATGCCGAAATTGCGGTAGTCCTCGATGGGATGGCTGCGGGGCATGGGCAGTCCTTAGATCTCCTGCTGGCCGTCACCAGCGATAATGCGAGAATGCCCGGTTGGCCTCGGCCATGCGGTGCGTGTCCTCGCGCTTCTTGACGGCGTTTCCCCGGCTATTGGATGCATCGAGCAGCTCGGCCGAAAGCCGCTCCGTCATCGTCTTTTCGTTGCGCTCGCGCGCGGCCGAGATGATCCAACGGATCCCGAGCGCCTGCCGGCGGATCGTGCGGACCTCGACCGGCACCTGGTAGGTCGCCCCGCCGACGCGCCGTGAGCGCACTTCGATCGAGGGCATCACGTTGTCGAGCGCCTGCTCGAAAATCGAGACCGGATTCTGCTTGGTCTTGCCCTCGATAATTTCGAGCGCGCCGTAAACGATGCTTTCCGCCACCGACTTCTTGCCGGCGCGCATGATCACGTTCATGAGCTTCGAGACCACCAGGTTCCCGTATTTCGGGTCCGGGTTGATTTCTCGCTTCTCGGCACTGTGACGGCGGGACATCGGTCTCTCTGTCTTTCGTCATGGCCGGGCTTGTCCCGGTCATCCACGTCTTGCCTCTCGGGTTCCCCGGGTCGCGCTTCTCGCTCGCCCCGGGATCTGCGCAAAGAGGCCGAACTTACTTCGGCCTCTTTGCTCCGTATTTGGAGCGCCTCTGCTTCCGGTTCTTCACGCCCTGGGTATCGAGCACACCGCGCAGGATGTGGTAGCGAACGCCCGGCAGGTCTTTCACGCGGCCGCCGCGGATCATCACCACCGAGTGTTCCTGCAGATTGTGCCCCTCGCCCGGGATGTAGCCAATCACCTCGAAGCCGTTGGTGAGCCGTACCTTCGCGACCTTGCGCAGGGCCGAGTTCGGCTTTTTCGGCGTCACTGTATAGACGCGGGTGCACACCCCGCGCTTCTGCGGGCTCTGCTGCAGCGCCGGCACCTTCTTCTTCGCATGCTGCGTGACGCGCGGCTTGCGGATCAGCTGATTGATCGTCGGCATCGTCTCGTCAATCCTTCGCCTTTCCCGTCCCGCGGAAGGAAGAGGATGGCTTCATTCCAACGCGCAAAACGGAAGAGCGCCTTCCGCTCCCGGTGCGTTCGGCGCTCACCCGTTTCACAGAGGACCGCATCGCGCGGACGCGAAGCGGTCATGCACTTCTCATCTGACAGTCGTCAGAGGCAGCGTCTGAGCTTCATTCCTCGAGGCTGGTGACGCCCCCATCCGCAGCCAAAAGAGACTCAAAGATCTCAACGGTTTAGCGGGTCTCGGGGGCACGCCGTTCCGAGCAAGCGAAGCTCACCGCCTGCCGAAAAGTGGGCGGTATGTATCGACGGGCTGGGGCGAAGTCAAGGCGTAAAAGGCCGAAATATCGAGGTTTTCAGCGTTCCGGCGCGCGTGCGCCGAACTCGCCCTCATGCGCGTGCGACTGTCCGCGTGAAATCGTGGGCCGCGCGCGATTTGCTGATCTCGAAGTCGATCCGAGCTCGATATCCGCGCAGCCGCAAGCGCGCTAGGCGGCCTGTTTTTCCAGCCGCGCCACCTCTCGCCGGACCAAGTTGCAGTAGACGCCCTTGCTTCGCACCAGCACCTGCGGCGGACCGTCCTCGCAGACCCGTCCCGCTTGCAACACGACGATCCGATCGAAATTGCGCAGGCTCGAGAGCCGGTGCGCGATGGCGATGACGGTCCGGCCCCCCATCAAGCGATCCAACGCCTGGCGGACGGCTTCCTCCGACTCGCTATCAAGCGCCGAGGTCGCCTCATCGAGCAGAAGAATTGGCGCATCCTTGAGGAACGCGCGGGCAATGCCGATGCGCTGGCGCTGCCCGGGCGACAGCTTCACGCCCCGATCGCCGACAATCGTTGCAACGCCCTGCGGCAGGTTTTTGATGAAGTCGTCGCAATTGGCCGCGACGATCGCCGCATGTACGTCGGCGTCGGAGGCGTCCGGCCGACCATAGCGGATGTTCTCCATGATCGAGCGGTGAAACAAGGATATGTCCTGGGGAACGACGGCGATAGCGGCGCGCAGGCTCTCCTGGGTGACCCGCGCAATGTCTTGGCCGCCGAGCAGAATGCACCCCCCCTGCAGGTCGTAGAAACGCTGCAGCAACACGAACAGAGTCGACTTGCCGCAGCCCGACTGGCCGACGAGACCGACGCGCTGGCCGGGCTCGATACGCAGGTTGAAATTGCTGAATACCCTGCGCCCGTCGGGATAACAAAAGTCGACGTTCTCGAATGCGACGGCGGTGCCCGAGCGCACCAGCGAGGTAGCCTGCGGGTGATCGCGCAGGCGGTGCGGCACGAGAAGCGTCGCCAGCGCCTCCGACAGGCGCGCCAAATGTTGGGTGACGTCCACCAGCGCCACCGCCAGATCCCGCGTGGCGTGCAGGATGGAAAGGCCGAGCGTGCAAACCAGCACCACGTCGCCCGCGGTCGCGGCGCCCTTCTGCCAAAGCACGATGGCCCAGGCCAACAGCGCGATGATCAAGACCACGGTCACCACGGCGTGAAACAGGCGCAGTTTTTCCAGATACAAAAGGCTGCGTCGGCGCGCCGTCATTTCCCGGTCGATGGTGGCGTCGAGCCGGCGATGCTCGCGGCCGATCCCGCAAAACGACCAGACCAGCGACATGTTGCCGACGACATCCACCATTTCGCCATCCACCGCCGCGGCTCGGTGGGCGAATTCGTGATGCAGCGGCCGGCCGGCGGCGGCGAGGCGGAACATGGCCAATACCAAAATACCAGCAATCGCCATCAATGCCGCGGCCATGGGCGCGCTCACCGTCACGACCAACGCGATGGCGATCAGCGTCGCCATGCACGGCGGCAGAACGTTCCAAATGGACATGTTCTGTAAGGTGAAGACGGCGTTGGAGGTGGCCGTGATCCGGCTCGTCAATGTCCCCGGCATCCGATCGGCGAAATAGCTGGGCGCATGCCCGGTCAGATGGCGGAACAAGTCGCGGCGCAGGTCGCCGGTGACCGCAACGAAGGTATAGCTGGCGATCCAGCTCGCCACGCGCCACAGCAAGTTGTCCGCCGCAATCAGCGTCGCCAACAGAAGAAAGCCCAGCCAGGCATCCCTGGCATGGGTGCCGACGTAAAGTCCCCCCGCCAGGGTATCGACGAGAACTTTCACGCCGTACTGCGCGCCTACCGAGCAGGCGACAGCCGCGACCACAGCAATGAGGATCGCGGCATGCGCGAACGGCCGCCTCCTCACGTAGCGAGCGAGAAACGCAAGCGGACGATCGCTGTAGCGACAAGCCTCTTCCATTTCGGCCGGAACTCTCCAGTCGGCTGCGCACGCGCTACGAGATTCATGCAACGCGAGAACCGCCTCTGGAGTTCCGCGGGAACCCGCTCAACCGAGATGATTGCCAAGAATTTAACGGCGCGGCCGCTGAAAGTTACGGCATTACGACGCGGCCGGAACTGCGCATAGCAGCATTCCGATCGATGCAAGCCTCCGCGTCGTTTGCGACAAAATTCAAGCCACGGGGCGCGATCGCTCCGCATCGGGCCGGTTTCGGGCAGCAGCAGCCAAACTAACGCCAGGCCGCAAGCGGCAATGAATGCAAGGCTGAAAAATGCGACGCTGCTGCCGAAATGATCAATTGCGTAACCGGCGAGCGTGGTGCTCAGCGCGGCGCCGATACCGACCGCGCTCCCGACAACGCCGAGGCCGAGATTGAACCGCCCCGTGCCCCGCGTGATATCCGCGACCACGAGTGGAACCGTCACGCCGAGAACCGCAGCGGAGACGCCATCGAGAATTTGCACGGCGACAATCAGATAAGGATCGGTCACGAATGCAAACAACGCCCCGCGCAGAGCCAAGGCCACAAAGCAGAACAGCAACAGCGGCCGCCGCCCCCACGAATCGGCTACTCGGCCGACCCATGGAGCAAACCCTGCAACGACGAGTTGCGGCACGACGATGCACGCTCCAATCAAGGTCGATGCCCATTGGCTCGAGCGCAGGGTCAAAATACCGCCCATCAGCGGCAGCATGGCCGCATTCGCCAGCTGGAACAGCAGGATGCAGCCGGCGAATACCAACAGCCGGCGATCGCTCAACATTTTGCGCACGGTCGTGGTCGCGGGGGCGACATCGGCGTCCTGCGGACGCTCGACGTCGCCCATGCGGATGCGGGCCAGCGCCAATATGGCGGGCGCCGCAAGCGCCGCCGTAAGAAAGAACACCGCCTGATTGGAGACGAGGTATCCAGCTATGCCCATCGCCGCGGCGGCGAAGCCGTTGCCGATGGACGCGAAACGGGCATTGCGGCCGAGCCGCGCCCCCAGGGCTGCATGACCGACGAGACCCAGGCTGATCGCGGCGATGACGGGTCCGAGCACGCAACTCGCGCCGGCATGCAGGACACGGGCTGCCATCACCACCAAGAACGAGGGCCAGATCGCAAGCGCAAGCGCGCTCAAGCAGATCGCCGCCACCGCCAGTATGGCCACCAGCCGCGCCGAGCGCACGGCATCGACCAGCGCGCCCCCGGGCATCTGGCAGGCGAGCGCCACGAGCCCGCCCGTGGTCAAAATCAGCCCGATATCGAACTGCGTCCAAGCGTGCGCGGTTAGATAGATCGCAACGAAAGGACCGAAACCGGTTTGAATGTCGGCAAGGAAAAAGGTGAACCAGTCGAGGCCGCGCGCGTTTGCCCGCGCCGCCGCATCGCGTGTCGCGGGCGCCGTTTGCTTCGATGCCGCCGACGACGCAAAACCTCCGCCGACGCGACGGTCGAGCCGACCGCCGTCAAACTCCAGTGCTAACGCTGACAGCTCAATGTCTCCGGCGCCGTAGGGGATTTACGGCGTCGGTTTTTGGCCGAGTGCCCCGTGCAATCGGCCACCCCTCTCATTATTCATTCTCCGCCGCACCGCACCGGGTCATGCCCGACAAAGGGCGGCGGTCGTGCTTGTACCAGAGTCAGAGAATGCGCAAACGCGGCAATTTTGAGAAAAGCCCTGTGAGTTCCATGGATTTCGGTACCATGAGACGGCAGGATTTTTCGAGAAAAAGCGGGATTTACAGATCAAGTTCCATCCCGATGGCGATATGGAACTTTTACGCGCGGGTGCCGGTGGCCGCCCATGGCGGAGCACGCTACTCATCCCCCCATCCACCTGGTCATTCATCCCGACGAGCCGATTCGTTCGCTCGAGGCGGCGGCGAGATCGCAAGGCCGAGGAACTGCTGCATCGGATCAAAGGCGCTTTGGCGCCGGAAGAGGCCGACGCCGCCGGCAAGGCCTTTCGCGCCTGGTCCGAAGCGGAAGGCCTGCTGCTGGTCCCGCGGGAAGACGAGCGCGCCTAAACGAGACGAGGCCCCCTCCCCGCGGCTTCGCTCGGGGGAGGGTGAAGATCGCTTGGTGCCGAAGGCTTACTTGCGCTCGAGAATCGCGGCGATCGCCTTGACTTGGTTGCGCGCATAAACCGGCAGCCCCGCGCTGATCGAGCCGCCGCTGTTGAACGAGCTCTTGCCGGCCAGCACCTGGGCGGGCACCAGATTTCGCAGCACCGGCACTTTCACGAAATCTTTTTTCTTCGCCAAAACATTGCTCTCGACCGCGAGCGCCACGAAGACGGTGACGATGGTCTGTTTGGCGTCGGTCGGATGGCCCTGAAAGACGGCAAGGAGCTTGCCGAACTGCATCACCTGGTTGACGTAGAAGATGTTCTGCTCGAGCGCCCCGGCGGGCGGCGTGTCGAGCCCGGTCAGGGCTGCAAGACCCATCTCGGCGACCTCCGCAGGCGGCCGCAGCGTGAGCTCGCTCTCGAACTCGAGGTAGTCGGGGATTTTCTTCGAGCCTTCCCTGAGCTTGTTGGCGATCTGGATGCCGATCGGCAACTTGCCCTCAAACTGGTAGCGCGAGCGAATGCAGATCGTGACCGGCCTTGTCTCACACCAGCGCCGCAGCGGGTGCTGATTGTGCACGGCGCGCGGATCCTTGGCGGACACTGCATTGGCCGGCGCGATCAGGCTGTGCTTGATGGCCGCATCGATGCGCTCGACGAACGGAAGGCTCACGAAGCTTGCGAGATCGATCGAGCCCGGCGGCCGCGCCAGCGCAAAGCGCGCTTCGGCCACGTACATGTGGAGCTTTTCCTTGAAGCGCTTGGGCACGCCGTCGACGGTGGTCTCGACATACGGCTCGAGGTAGCTCGGAAAAGGTGTCAAGAACTGCTTTTCGAGCGGCCGCGCCTGCGCCCAATCCTCAAAGCGGATGAGGCCGGTATCGGGATCGATCAGCTCGTCGCTCGGTCGATCGAGGAATGCGATGGTTCTCGGCTTGAGCCCATCGACCGCGAGCCCGGCGGGCGAGGTGACGTCTTGGATGCGGAACTCCTGCGCACGGACTTGAGCGCCGGACGTCGCGACAAATGCCGCCAGCCCCACGAGCAAAGCGGCGAGTTTGCAGCTCCGCATCATGGTGTCTTTCAGTAGTATCGCCGATTGCCCCAGATGTAGCCTGGATCGATGCGCTGCGGTGTCTGGTACTCGCGCCCGTAGGGATCGCGCGGGGGCTGCGCCTGATATCGCGGATCACGCCCGTAAGGTCCGTACTGGCCGTAATATTGTCCCGGCGGCCGCCACACGTCCCGCGGCGCCGGGAGATAGCGGCCGTTGTTGTCGTAATAGTAGGACCCTGGGTGTTGCTCGGGGTTGATGCCATAGCCGAATGGATTCGGCGCCACGCCGTAATAGCCGCCGCGCGCGGCATAAGCGTCCTCCCGCCCGACCAGCTGATATTGGGTGTCGTTGATCTGGCCGTTGCGATCGATTCGGAAGCACTCGGTGATCGCCCTTCCGCCCGTACTGTGCATTTCGCCGGACTCGAGGTCGATTGCTTTGCATGCGAGATGGCGTTTGGCCTCGGGCGATGGCGGGGCGAGCGCGGCTTTCGGGGCGACGTTGGACCACACCGCCTGGATCACCGGCTCGAAGATCGGCACGGCGACGTGGCCGCCGGTCGCGCCGCCGCCGAGCGTGCGCCGCTTGCCGTCGGCGTTGTCGTAGCCGATCCAGACCGCGACGGTGACGTCGTTGGTAAAGCCCACGAACCAGGCGTCATTCTCCTCGTCGGAGGTGCCGGTCTTGCCCGCGACATAGGGGGCGAGGCCGGCGATCGAGCGCGCCGTCCCCCGCGCCAACACGCCCTGCAGCATGGTCTTGAGCTGATAGAAGGCGGCGCGGTCGACCGAGGGCACCATCACCGACGATTTCGGATCGTGGCGATAGATCACGACGCCGTTACGCTCGATGGAATCGATCACATGCGGCGACGGGTGCAGGCCTTCATTCGCGATGGTCGCATAGAATGCCGCGAGATCGATCGGCCGTACCGGCTGCGCCCCCAGCACGAATGGATAGTACCGCACGCATTCACGATAGATCTGCGCTTCCACCGCGAGCTTGCACAGGCGATCGAGGCTCGCTTCCGGAGTGCTCTCGACGCCGCCGTCGAGCAGATGGACGGTGGCGAGATTGCGCGAATTCTCCAGCGCCCGCCGCAGCGTGAGAATGCCGCCATAACCGCCGTCGTAGTTCTTCGGCGTCCAGTAATCCTGCTCGCGGGCGCGCCCGCCGCCGAGCGGAGGAAGCGTGATCGGCTCGTCGCGCACCAGCGTGTTGGGTTGCAGACCGTTGCGCAGCGCACCGAGATAGCTCAGCGGCTTGATGGCCGAGCCCGGCTGGCGCACCGCCTGCGTCGCGCGATTGAGCTGGCTCAGCGGATACGAGAAGCCGCCGGTCATGGCGAGGATG
>JBKOXY010000318.1:0-8279 GCA_046725125.1 Pseudomonadota bacterium
CGGTCCCCATCAGAATTTTCTTCATGTCCATCCTCCAGAGCAGGAAATTCGGACGATCTTAGTGGATCGGTTCAGGAGCCAAAAGCCCGCCCAACCGTGGCCTTTCGCCCCATTCGTTGCGGCTCCATGCGGTCACTGCTCTCGTCAAGAAAGCTCTGCACCTGGTTGATCAGATGCGTACGGTTTTTCTCGAGGGTCACGTGATGGGTACCCTCGCCGATCACCACATGCGCTTGTAGGGCGTGTTGACGAGCGTGGCGAACACCTCTTGCGCCATGTAGAGCGGCGTGTCCTGATCCCACTCTGCGACGATCAGTAGTGTCGGAACACGAATCTTCTCCGGTTCCCACGTCGCCTTGCCGGCACCCCAGTACTCGACGATATCCTTGAGCACGCCATTGGGCGCCCGCACGATCGGCGGGTTCTGCTTCGCGCCCGCAGGATCGGTTGCGAGAGTGGCCCGCCACCAGGCGTCGAACCACGCAGTCGGGCTGACTTCCTCGACTGCCTGCGGCGGAATTCCGCGAATGCCACGTTGGCGCACAACATCACGGGAAGCGGTGCGGTACGCGCCAGCGCCGCTGAACGGCCGGCGGGGCCTTGAGATGCCACAGCGGGGCATACAGCACCAGCTTGTTGACTTTGTCGTTGTTACTCATCGTGTAGCCGGCCATGATCGCTGTTCCCCATGACCAGCCCACCAGGTTGAGTTTCGAAATCCCGCGGCGCTTGAGGATGAAATCGACGGCCGAGCCGACATCCTTGACCGCGTCGGTGGTCGTCGCGAAAGGCGGATTCTCCGTTGGCGGCGCATCCATCGCCGCCGGCCGCGTGGAGCGGCCATAGCCGCGTACATCGACAAGATAAACGTCGTAACCTTTGCGAGCGACATGTTCCGCCCATGAACCGCCCGGGAGATCGATGTCGAAAACAGTTTCGGACGGGTACGTCGCCCCATGGACGAAGAGCACGACGCGCTCGCCGGGAAAGCTGTCGCGCCCCTCGAGATGTCTGTTTCGCATGTGCAACTGGATGCCAGGATCGGCAGCCGCGATCATGAATGTCTCGGCGTCAATCCGTTGCGCATTGGCCGACGCAGGTACGAGCCAAATGACCAACAGGCAGGTCACAACAGCAAAGCGGCGCACAGGGTTTCCTCTCCTCCAGACGGTTATTGAGTTTCTTGCACCGGCAATTGTGATCTGCCGGCGAACTCCCGCGACGCATTGGGGCGGTGTTGACCACCTCTCCTGGGCCGGAAGCACTCGATTATCGGTCTTCGTATGCACTATAGTTCATATCAGGGAGTATGTCATCCCATTTTAGCGCCCCCACTCCCAATCTGCTTGCATTATATTTCCAAAAGAGGTGCGGCCGTGCAAGCAACCGTTGCCCCATGGTCCGCACGACTTGCCTTGCTGCCGGCACCAAATTAAACCATTCAAACGGCTGCTTTTTTCGGCGTTAGACGGGGCCGCAGGTGCACGAACTCGCCGGCAGAACCCATTGGCACGAGCCCACCGGCAACAATCGGGCGGGGTTCGGCGAGTTCGGCCGGCCGAAGACGCCCTATGACCTGTTCATGGAATCGGAAGGCATCCCGATCTACCGCTATATCGGCGTGAGCAAGGTGCAAAATCTGCCCCTTGCGCCGTGGAAGCGGTTGGGCGGCAAAGGTAGCTATATCCAGCTCCACGGTACCGAGGGCAAATGGGGCAGCTACGTCGTCGAGGTGCCTGGAGCCGGCGCACTCAATGCGGAAAAGCACCTCTACGAGGAAATCTATCTGGTCGTTGACGGCCGCGGCACCACCGAGGTCTGGCTCGACAACGACAGCAAACGTCATGTCTTCGAATGGCAGAAGGGCTCGCTGTTCTCGATCCCGGTGAACGCCTGGCATCGCCTCGTCAATGCGAGCTCCGCGCCGGCGCTGCTCCTCGGCGGCACCACGGCGCCCAATCTCCTGAACCTGATCAACAACGTCGGGATGATGTTCAATTGCCCCTATGAGTTCCGCGACCGCTTCAGCGGCGCCGACGACTTCTACAAGTACAAGGACGACATCGAGCCCGATCCGGTGCGCGGCCTCGCCATGCGGCGCACGAATTTCATCCCGGACGTCGTCAATTGCGACCTGCCGCTTGACAACCGGCGCTCGCCCGGCTGGCGCCGGGTCGAGCCGTTCATGACCGGCAACACGTTTTATCTCTGGATCGGACAGCACGAGAACGGCCGCTATTCCAAGGCCCACGCCCATACATCGGCCGCCGTGCTCATCTGCCTGAAGGGGAAGGGCTATACCTATACCTGGCCGGAACGATACGGCGTCACTCCCTGGAAGGACGGCCATGCCGACAGGGTCAAGCGCGTCGACTACGAGCCCGTCGGCATGGTGTCGGCGGCCCCCGGCGGCGCGCGCTGGTACCACCAGCACTTCGGCGCGTCGAAAGATCCGCTGCGGCTGACCGCCTGGTTCGGACCGCACAATCCGGGCCGCGAGCCCGGCCCTCCCGGCGAGAAGCACACCGATTACACCGCGATGGATATCCCCGAGGGCGGCACCTCAATCCCGTATTGGATGGAAGACCCCTTCATCAGCGCCGAATACGAGGCGAAGCTCAAGGCGGAAGGGGTGCCGAGCCGAATGGAGCCCGACTTCTACAGGAAGGGCACCGTGGTGCCGAAATTCGCGGGCGCGTGACTTGCTCCTTGGCGCAGCCGTCATCATGGCTGCCCGCTTTGGCGGGCATGACTTGGATTGGGCTCGGTTGGCACGATGACGGACGAGGAAGCACAAGGCGGCCGCATATTCTTCTCCAGCACCGGACGCTCGCTCGTCGATGAAGACGAAATCGTCGTTCTGAGCGTCGGGGTGGATATCGGCTCATCCACCTCGCACCTCGTGTTCTCGCGCATCGTTCTGGAGCGGCTCGACAGCCGCTACGTGGTCACCATCCGCGAGACGTTCTACCAGTCGGATATCCTGCTGACGCCCTATTCCGCCGAGGACGAGATCGACGCGGCAGCGCTCGGCGCCTTCATCGAGCGCCAATACCAGGACGCCAAAGTCGATCCGGACGAGATCGACACCGGCGCGCTGATCCTGACCGGCGTCGCCGTGCGCCGGCGCAACGCCCGCAAGATCGGCGAGCTGTTTGCACGCCAGGCCGGCAAGATGGTCGCGGTCTCCGCCGGCGACAGCCTGGAGACCGTGATGGCCGCCCACGGCTCGGGCGCAGTGGCGCGCTCGATCCACGACAACGCGACGGTCATGAATGTCGACGTCGGCGGCGGCACATCGAAAATCGCGATCTGCGCCGACGGCCGGGTGACCGACCTCACCGCCCTCGACGTCGGTGCGCGCCTGCTCTGCCTCGACCCGGTTGGGCGCATCGTGCGCATCGAGGAGGCCGGCCGCCGCTTCGGCGCCGAACTCGGCATCAATCTCGAGGTTGGCGCGCAGCTTGCGCCCGCGAGCGCGCGCGCCTTGGCGGCGCGCATGGCGGATTGCCTGTTCGAGGCGATGGCCGGCGGATCGCCCGCGGCCGACGGGCGCACCCTCTTGCGGCTTGATCCGTTGTCGCGGCGGCCCGCCCTGCAGCAACTGACGTTTTCCGGCGGCGTCGCCGAATACATCTACGGCCGCGAGGCGCAGGCGTACGGCGATCTCGGCGTGCTGCTGGCGCAAGAAATTCGCGCCCGCGTCGAAGGATGGGGGCCGAAGCTCGAGCGCGCGAGCGAAGGCATCCGTGCGACCGTGATCGGCGCGTCGCAATACACCACGCAGGTGAGCGGCAGCACCATCTACGTCTCGCCGCTCGAAGCGCTCCCGCTGCGCAACGTGCCGGTGATCGCACCGGCCTTCGCACTCGATGGCGATGAGATCGACTCCGCGGCGGTGGCGGCCGAGATCAAAACGCTGCTCAAACGCCTCGATCTCAGCGAGGCTGGCACGCCGGTGGCGGTGTTCGTGCCGTGGCGCGGCTCGGCCACGTTCCAGCGGCTCGACGCATTTTGTCAGGGCCTGACCGATGGCCTCGCGGCGATCCTCGCGGACGGTCACCCGCTGGTGCTCGCAGGCGACGGCGACGTCGGCGGTCTCATGGGGATCCATCTGTGCGAGGAAATGCAGCTCGACAATGCCATCGTCTCGGTCGATGGTCTCGAGCTCAAGGAGTTCGACTATATCGACATCGGCACCATGCTGCCGAATTCGGGCGCCGTACCTGTCGTGATCAAGTCGCTGATCTTTCCCGCCAGCGCCGCGCCTGGCATGGAACGACAACCCGTCCCGCGGGTGGTGGCGGGCTGAACAAACCCGCGCAACGCTGGCCATCAGACCCCGTAGACGCGGGCGGCGGTGCCGCCCATCACCGCGTGGCGCTCGTTAGCGGAGAGTGCCTCGACCAGAGCGGTGATGCCCGTCCACGTCTCCGCGTAGCTTGCACCCAGCAGGATCACCGGCCAATTGCTCGCCGCCATGACGCGATTGGGGCTGAACAGGTCGAGCACGTGATCGCTATAGCGCCGAATCTCGTCGGTCGACCAGCGCCAGCGCATGATGATATCGAGGCCGATCGAGAGCTTCATCGATACGTTGCGGTGCTCGGCGGCGCGGGCAATTTGCGTCGCCCACGGCTCCCAGCCTCGCTCCGGAAGCGGCGGCCGGCCGAGATGATTGATCACGATCTTGAGCTCCGGCAGCCGACGCGCGATGTCGAGCACGGATTCGAATTGGGCGGCGTTCACTGGGATGGCGTCGAAGGCGAGCCCCGCCGCGGCCAGGAGCTTGAGCGATTCGACCACGCCATCCTGCAGCAGCCAGCGTGGATCCGGCTCGTTACTGATGAGATGGCGCACGCCGACGAGCTTGCCGCGCGAGCGCAGCCGCCCGAGCGCGCGCGAGGTGGCGTCGGGATCGGCAAGCGGCAGCCAGCCGACCACACCGCGCACGAAATCGACCTCTTTGCAGAGATCGAGGCACTCCTCGGTCTCACCGCCGACCTGATGCAAGACCTGCACCAGCACCGTCCCCTTGATGCCGCAGCGCGCAAGCTCCGGACGCATGTCGTCGGGCGTGAAATCGCGCGCCAAGCGGTCGCCCACGCGGTCGGGCCAACTGTAGGTGTGCCGGCCGGTCCACCAAAAATGATGATGCGAGTCGATCATATCCGCCAAGGTCTCGGTGCCGCGAAGGCGTCGTGCCCCTCGCCCGGCCACACGTTGCCGGCCTGTCGAAGGAAACCCATTTTAGCGCCTCGCTTTTCCAGCCGACATAGGCGTTGCTTTGGACCGCCCAACGCACGCCGAGCGCTCACTTTCCCGTCCATCGCGGCTGGCGTTTGTCCACGAATGCCTCGACGCCAAGGCGAAAGTCGTCGCTGCCGTAGCACGCGCGCACGAGATCGTCGCCGTCCGGTAGGCCCGCGTGCAGGAGGCGGCTGATCGCCTCCTTGCTCACGCGCATGGTGATGGGGGCATGCTGCGTCAGACGCGAGCACAACTCGCCGACGCGCCGGTCAAGCTCCCCCGCCTCGACGATCTCGCTGAGAAAGCCGGCCGCCAGCGCCTCCTCGGCGGACAGGTTCTCCGCCAGCAGCAACATCCGCTTGGCGCGCGAAGCGCCGAGCGCGGCGACCAGCCGCGCGTAGTTGGCAATCGACAGGCAATTGCCGAGCGTGCGCGCGATCGGAACGCCCAAGCGCGAGCCGGGGGTCGCGATGCGAAGGTCGCACGCCGCCGCGATCGCGAGCCCCCCGCCGATGGCAAATCCTTCGATCACCGCCAGCGTCGGCACCGGCAGCGCCTCGACGCCGGCGAGAATGCCTTCCATCTTCTCCTCATAGGCGATGCCGTCGTCGCCGCCGCGGAACGCTTGGAACTGCGCGATGTCGGTGCCGGCGATGAACGCCTTGCCCCCGGCCCCGCGAAACACCGCTGCGCGCAGCCCATCTTCCCTGCGGATTTGCGCGCAGGCCTCGCCGAGCTGCTCGTACATGCGCCACGTCATGGCGTTGCGCGCCGCCGGCCGGTCGAAGATCACGATGGCGACCTCGCCGTCGCGAGCGTGGCGCACCTCCCCATCGGTCATCGAACTGCTCCAAGTGTTGTGACTGCAATCTTCCCAATCACGGGAGCATGCGCCGCCTGATCTCTTTGATCACGGCACTGTTGTCCAAGTCTCCCTCCCCTTGCCGCACGCATGCTTCCAAGACATCGGCATGGAGTTCGAGCAGCGGAAGCCGCTGCTTCACCCGTTCGGCCTGTTCCAGCATGAGGTGGACGTCCTTGAGATGCTGGGTGACGCGGCCTTCGGCAGTAAATTCGCCGCGAATCATCTTTGAACCCTTGATGTCCATGACCTGCGAATAGGCGGCCGAGCTGCGCGCGACCTTAAGAAAGGCCGCAGGATCGAGCCCAAGCCGCTCGGCAAATACCAAGCCCTCGGCCACCGCCAATCGGTTGAGGCCGAGGATAAGATTGACGGCGAGCTTGGCGCGCCCGCCATCTCCGATCTTGCCCATATGGAAATAGGTCGCAAACAGCGCGCGCAAGACCGGTTCGACCGCGGACACAACCTGCGGATCGCCGCCGATCAGCCCGACGCCCTCGCCGCGGCTGACCTGCCCGCTCGCGCCGGAGACCGGGGTTTCCAGCAGGCGCAGCCCGCGCGCCGCAACGCGTTTGCCGAGTGCGGCGATGCGGTCGGGGTCGCAGGTGCTTGCGCACAGCACGATTTTGCCGGAGCCGTCGCCTACCGCGGGCAACAATTCGCTTTGGGTGACCACTTCGACCTGATCCGTGCTGAACACCGCCAGCACGATGGGATCGCAACGCCGCGCGAGATCGGCGACAGACGAAGCAGGCCGGCCGCCAAGCTCCGCGAGCTTGGCATTTTTGACGGGATCGACGTCGAAGCCAACGACCTCGAAGCCGGCGTCGAGCAGGCGATGCGCGAACGCCTGGCCCAACAGACCGATGCCGATAAGGCCTACTGGGTTGCGATCTGGCATGAGCCTCATCCATCACAGACGGTCACAAATCGGCGCCACGTTTCCCATGCTCGCGCTGCGTACGTCATCCCCCGCTCTCGCGGGCGACGACACGAAGCGATTGCTCCCGTCACATCAACCAAGCGGCGCGATGCCGAGATCGCGCGCGGCCATCGCGAGACTCTCGCGCAGGGGCTTGGGCATGGGGATCCCGTTCTTGGCGCGATCTTGCCGCTTGAGATGGCTCTGCTCCCCGGGCAGCCAGATGCGCTCGACTCCAGGCAACCGTTGGGCGCCGCGCATGGCGCGGATCGCGGCATCGACCTGGCGCTTGAATCCCGCCGCCGGCGCGAACGCTTCGACCGACACCGCAACGATGGCGTGGCCGGTATTGGTGGCCTTGCCCTGCTCCTTGACGAAATCGACGACGTCGCGCCCGAACGCCGCCTGATTGAGCGTGCCAGCCAGCAGCCCCGCCATCAGGCTCAGCCCATAGCCTTTGTAGTCGCCGATCGGCAGCAGCAGGCCTTGCTCCGCGCGCTTGGGATCGGTGAGCGGCTTGCCGTCGCGGCCGATCATCCAGCCAACCGGCATCTCCTCGCCGCGCTGCATCTTCAGGCGCACCTTGCCGAAGGCGGCGACCGTCGGCGCCATGTCGAGCACGATTGGCGGCTCTTCCTCGGCCGGAACGGCGATTGCAATGGGATTGGTGCCGAGCAAGTTCTCGGTCGAGCCCCAGGGAGGCAGATGGTTGTTGCTGCCGACCGCGAGATAGAGCCCGATCATGTCATGGGCGAGCGGCATCATCGCATAGAGCGCCGCCGGACCCGCGTGGTTGCTCATCCGCGCTCCCACCCAGGCGACGCCCGCGCCTTTCGCCTTCTCGATCGCCGTCATGACGGCAAAGCGCATGACGAGGTGGCCGATGCCGTTATCGCCGTCGACGAGGGCGGAGGCTGGCCGCTCCCGCACGATGCGGATATCCGCACGCGCCTTGATCCCGCCCGCCTTGAGGCGCCGCAGATAGAGCGGCACGCGGATCACGCCGTGGGTATCGCTGCCGCGCAAATCGGCCTCGACCATCAAATCGGCGACAACCTTCGCGTCTTCGGACCGAAGACCGGCAGCCTCGAAGGCGCGCTTGATGAAAGCCGCCAACGCCGTCGCCGCGATGCGCGGCGCCTCGGCTGAGTTCGCGGTCTTGGCGTCGGTGGCGACCTGTCCTGACATGTGCACTCCGATTTGCGCGTCCCGCTATGTCATCTCGATCGAGGACCGATTACAACC
>JBKOXY010000052.1:0-1714 GCA_046725125.1 Pseudomonadota bacterium
GTGCCCCTCACGCTCGTGATCGACAGTCCCATGACCGAATCCGATCACGTCAGGCATGTCTCTGTGCTGGCGCCGCGAAACCCGCTCGTCGAGGTCGCCACGTTTCATTTCGTCCCACAACGCAGCGAACCCCGCGTGTCGACACGCATCCGCCTCGCCGAACCGCAATATGTCCTGGCAGTAGCGGAGATGAACGACGGTACGCTGCTGATGACTGAGACCTGGGTCGAGGTCGCCACCAACGGATGCAAGTGAAATCCCGGAAGGCGGTGGAGAATGTTCACTCCGGCACCCCGTGTGCAAGTGCCAAGCGTCGCCGCGAAGGGTGAGGTGCTTTCGGTCAAGACCCTGATCAGCCATCAGATGGAGACCGGCTTGCGCCGTGATGACCAAGGCAACGTCATCCCGCGCAAGATCATCAACAAGTTTACCTGCCGCTACAAGGACGTTATGGTATTCAGCGTCGATTTCCACGAGGCGGTTGCAGCAAACCCCTTCGTCGAATTCTACCTGCGCGCGACGGAGAGCGGTCGCCTCGAATTTATCTGGGAAGAGGACGGCGGAGCCGTCTTCGTGCTTCAGCATGATCTCACCGTCAGTTGACCATGAGGCAAGGGATGCGCGCGGTGCTTGTTCGCGCTAGGTGGGGAGCGTCATCGCGGCACCGAAAAAATCCGTCCCGATCGAGGGCGGCTTCCGCCGGGCGGCATATGTTTGTCCTTTCGATCACTGCCGGCGCGGTCCTCCTTCTTTTCGCTCCCCAAGGCAGCGCGGCTGATAACGATCAAGCTGCCCAGCTCGCCGCGACTTGCGCCTCCTGCCACCCCCTCGACGGCCGCCACGTCGGCATTCCGCCGATCACGGGGCTTTCCGAGGAAACACTCCGCGGCGTGATGCAGGCCTTCAGGTCGGGCGAGCGCCCGGGCCAGATCATGCGCGCCATCGCTCTTTCGCTGAGTGACGAGGAGATGGCGATTATCGCACACTATCTTGCGGCGCAAGGAAAGGAGACCGAACGGCCGTGAAACGCTGGACGCGTCGTCAATTCGGCTGCCTTGCGGGAGCGACTTGCTTCACCGTTGTTGGGCCACGAGTGGCGCGAAGCCAAGCGAGGGCGCGCGTCGTCGTCGTCGGTGGCGGCATCGGCGGCGCCACGGTCGCCAAGTATTTGGCCGCGAGTGCGAGAACGATCGAGGTCACGCTGGTTGAGCCAAAGCCGAATTATACGACCTGCTTTTTCAGCAACCTTTATCTCGCCGGGCTACGCTCGTTCGAATCGCTGACGCATGGCTACGAGACACTCGCGCAACAATACGGCATCAATGTCATTCATGACTCCGTAGCAGCGATTGATCCGATGGCGAGAACCGTTGGGCTCAAGAGTGGCCCAAAACTGCATTACGACCGCGTCGTCGTTGCCCCTGGCATTGCGTTCAAATACGACGCTATCGCGGGGTATGACGAGGCGGCAACGCAAGTCATCCCACACGCCTGGAACGCGGGGCCACAGACGAAGCTGTTGCGACAGCAACTCGAAAGCATGGAGGACGGCGGCGTCTTCGTGCTCGTCGCACCCCCCGACCCGTTCCGCTGCCCGCCCGCTCCATACGAACGTGCCTCTTTGGTCGCTTATTATTTTAAACAGTACAAGCCGCGCGCGAAGATCGTGATCCTTGATGCAAAAGACACGTTCAATGCGCAGAACCTGTTCGAG
>JBKOXY010000456.1:0-8355 GCA_046725125.1 Pseudomonadota bacterium
CCGTGGGCGAGGTTGATGACCCGCATGATGCCGAATACGAGCGTCACGCCGACGGCCATCAGGAACAGCATCAGTCCGAACTGCACGCCGTTGAAAAGCTGCTCGACCAGGAGCGCAAGCGTCATGACGGCTCGATCTTTACGGCGGTAATGAAGGGATCGGCTCGATCCGGCGTGGTCGCGCAACATGATACGCAGCGAGCGTGAGCGGCTGCAATATCCCGACCCGCGCTCCCTCCATGCTGCGGCGAGGCGCCGCGTTCGAGCCGTGGCGGGACGCCATCGGCGCTCGGAGGTTTGCTGTCGCCAAAATTCGGCTCGTGTCTACAATGCGTGAGGTCGGTGGAAACGAGAGAGGTCGGGATATGAGCACAAGCGCCGTTCGTCGCGTCGGCATCATCGGGCTTGGCAAGATGGGACACCCGATGGCCCGTCATCTCGCGCGGGCCAAGTTCGACGTCACGGGATACGATATCGACGCGCACGCGCGCTCCCAGGCGCAGCAGTCCGGCATCACTCTTTCGGCCAATCCCCGCGCGGTGGCGGACCGAAGCGATTTTGTCATCATCGTGGTCGGCTTCGACAACGAGGCGGAAGCCGTCTTGCTCGGTCGGGATGGTATCGCCGGCGCCGCTCGTCCCGGGCTGATTGTCGGTATCGCTTCGACCGTCGCGCCCAGCACCATGGCGCGGCTGGCCGTGCGCCTAGCTGATACCGGTATCGTGCTTCTCGACATGCCACTCACGCGCGGCGAGCCGGCGGCCGAGGCGGGGGAGCTGCTGGTGATGGTCGGCGGCGATGCCGACGCTTTCGAATCGTGCAAGCCGGCGCTTGCGAGCTTCGCTAGCAGTATCTTTCATCTCGGTCGGTTGGGGGCGGGCCAGGTCGGCAAGATGGTCAACAACCTGATCCTGTGGTCGTGCATTTCGGCCAATCACGAGGGTCTCAAGCTGGCAGAGCGGCTCGGGGTCGATCCGGAGCGCCTGCGCGCGGCGCTTCTCAAGAGCAGCGCGGCGAATTGGGCGCTGGAGACGCGTCCCGAGACCATGCCGATGCCGTGGGCGGAGAAGGACATGCGGATCGTGCTGAGCGAGGCCGATCGTTTGCGGCTTGCCGTTCCGCTCTGCGGCGTGGTCACCGAGGTCGTCAAGAGCGTGAAGATCGAGCGCGGCTGGCCGACGCCGGCGCAGCGCGAGACCTAGGACGCGCGCGACGACGCGCGCGACGTTCCGGCAGGGGCAACATCAATCCGAGCATGACCGGGATCACCGCCATGGACTTCGAGCTTCCTGAGGAACTCAAGCTTCTCAAGCATACGGTCAGGACTTTCGTCGATCGCGAGCTCATTCCGATCGAGATGAATGCGATGGATGGTCCTGCACTGCGTGCGGACGTTCGCGCCGACCTCGAGCGCAAGGCGAAGGACTTGGGTCTATGGCTGCTCGACGTGCCCACGGAATATGGCGGCCAGGGCCTCAGCCTCCTTGGCATGGCGGTGGTGTGGGAAGAGATCTCGCGCACCATTGCGCTGCCGCCGCGCGGACCGGGCGTGTTCGGTCCGGACGTGAAGCCCGTCCTGTTCACGCTCAATCCGGCGCAGAAGGAGAAATATCTTTTTCCCGTGCTGCGCGGCGAGAAGACAACGGCGTTCGCGCAATCGGAACCCGACGCCGGCTCCGATCCAGGCGCCATGCGCACCACGGCCGTGCGCAAGGGCGACCATTACGTCATCAACGGCTACAAGCGATGGATCACGAAGGCGCACGACGCTGATTTTCTGCAATTGGTCGCCGCCACCGACCGCTCGAAAGGGAGCCGCGGCGGCTTGAGCATGTTCTTGGTCGATACCGCGACGCCCGGCGTGACCATCGTCCGCCGCACGCCGACCATGATGAGCGACATGCCGTGCGAGATCGCGTTGGATAACGTGATCGTGCCGGTCGAGAACCTGATCGGCAAGGAAGGGGAGGGGATGCGGCAGGCGCAATCGTGGATCACGGCTGGGCGACTCCACCAGGCCTGCACGGGCTCGGCGTCGCCAAGCGCTGCCTCGATCTCGCGATCGGCTACGCCAAGCAGCGCGTCACCTTCGGCGCGCCGCTCGCCGACCGCCAGGCGGTGCAATTCATGATCGCCGACAGCTTTACCGAACATCACATGACGCAGCTGATGGTGTACCAGCTCGCCACGCGCACCGACGCCGGCGTCGCCGGCCGGCACGAAAGCTATATGGCCAAGATCGCGGGCACCGAGCTCGGCTTCCGCGTCGCCGACCGCTGCCTGCAGATTCACGGCGGCATGGGGCTCGCGACGGAAATGCCGATCTCGCAGATGTGGCGCGACGCGCGCAGCTTCATGATCACCGAGGGGCCGGTGGAGGTGATGCGAATGGTGCTTGCGCGCGAAATCTTTCGCGGCCAGGTCTAAGTATCGCGCATTGCGAGCACGGGAGGCGACATTGGCGGAACCGAAGCTCAACTACGAACGGATCATGGCCTACCGGCCGAATGACATTCGCGTGAGCTACGGTGAGCGCGAGTGCATCCTCTATGCGCTCGGCATCGGGATTGGCATGGACCCGCTCGATCCGGGTGAGCTCAAGTTCGTGTACGAGCGCGCCGGACTCGAGGCCTTTCCCACCATGGCGGTGGTGCTGGGTTGGCCGGGCCGCATGACCGATCCGGCCTTCGGCATCGACGAGCGCCTCGTCGTCGCCGGCGACCTCAAAGTCGTGCTGCATCGTCCATTGGCGCCGGAGGCGAGGCTGGTGAGCCGGCCGCGCGTCAAGGAGGTCATCGACAAGGGCCCCGGCAACGCCGCCATCATCCAGAATACGCGCGACCTGATCGCCGAGGACGGGGCGCCAGTCGCCACCGTCGACAGCAGCACGTTTGCGCGCAAGCACGGCGGTTTCGGCGGCAAGGCGACGGAGACGCCGGTGCCGCATGCGGTGCCGCAGGCGGCGCCGGAGAAAATCTGCGATCTGCCGACGCCGCCCAATCTCGCGCTCTTGTACCGGCTCAACGGCGACGAGAATCCGCTCCACGCCGATCCGCAGCGCGCCAAGGCCGCCGGCTTCGATCGTCCCATTCTGCATGGGGCGGCAAGCTTCGGCATCGCGGCGCGCGCGATCCTGCGGGAGTGCGCCGACTGCCGGCCGGAGCGGCTCAAAAGCATCGAGGCGCGGTTCTCGCGGCCGGTCTTTCCCGGCGACACCATCCGCACCGAGATGTGGCGCGAGGGCGAGCGCATCTTGTTCCAGTGCCGCGTCGCCTCCCGCAACGACATCGTGCTCAGCAACGGGCTTGCGACGCTGCGGCATTGAACCTCCGCTCATTCCCGCGAAAGCGGGAATCCAGGAGGAACTGGGTCCCCTCGCAGGGACGAGCGGACCCTGCCATGGGTTTCGCTACGCTCACCTCGCCAGCCGCCGCGTCGCCTTCATCCGTTGCACGCTGTCGCCGGCCAGATGGCTCCAGATGATGGCGTCGCGCACGAGCTTGTCGGCGCGCCGATCGAAGATGCCGGTGCCGGCATGGAGGTCGAGATTGAGCTCAGTCACCTCTTGGATCACGTCGGTCGAGAAATTCATGGCGAGCCCGGCGTTCGCCGAGTTCACCTTGTGGTCGTGTTCCCAGGCAACGCGCATCACGAATGAGCGCAGCGCCTCGGTGAGCAGGTGCATCCTGTTCAGCTTGAGTTGGACCAGCTGTTGCTCAAAGAGCACGCGGCCGCCTTGCGTCTTCGTGCGCGCCAGCGCCAGCGCCATGCCGCAGGCGTCGTCGCAGACCCCGAGCGCGTTAGCCGCGAGCTCGAGGTCGCCGAACAGGTCTCCGCCCGTGCGGTCGCCGGCCTGGTGGGTCTTCATGTCCGAGCCGTTGACCGCGCCCACGACATTGGCGTGGGGCACGCGCGCGTTCTCGAAGATCATTTCGCCGTTCTGGTAGAAGCGCCAACCGTTCTTGTTGAACACCTTGCCGATGCGCAAGCCGGGCGTGTCGCGCGGCACCAGGAACATGGTGGTGCCTTGTCTCAGCGGCGCGTTCGGGTCGGTGCGCGCGTCGATGAAGAACAGCTTGCCGACGCTGGCATTGGCGATGAAGCACTTCTCGCCGTTGAGGATCCATTCGTCGCCGTGGCGTTCCGCCTTGAGCTTGAGACCGGCCTTGGGATCGTCCGGCGGCAGCCGGTTGTCGGAACCCGCGGTCGGCTCGCTGATCCCCTTGCCGAGCAGGAAGGTGTCGTCCTCCAGGAACGGTTTGAGGAATCGGCGCTTTTGCTCCTCGCTGCAGGCGGCCGCGATCAGGTGGCTCCACTTCCAGCATTGGCTGAAGGTCTTCGAGATGGCGCTGTCGGCCTTGGCGAGTTCCGCCATGACCAGCGCTTGCGTCACGAAATCGGTGCCCTGGCCGCCCCATTCCCTGGGAACGGCCATGGTGCGGAAGCCGAGCTTGGAGCCTTTCTTGATGATCTCCCAGTCGAACGTCTCGCGCGGATCAGAAATCTCGTCGCGCTCGAGCGAGATCGGGCGGATTTCCTCCTCCGCGAATTTGCGCGCCGTCATCTGCCAGGAGCGCTGCTCGTTGCTCAGGGTAAAATCCATGGCGTTAGCCTCGGTTCATTCGGCCGCGAGCGCCGCGGCGTTCGCCGGCCGGCGATAGCGCGCCAGCGCCTCGGCGATGCGCAACTTCGCATCGCTGTTGCCCACGCCGGAATGCAAGCACACAAGCGCATCGTGCACGTATTGCTGCAACGGCATGTCCCGCATCACCCCCATGGCGCCGAAGCATTCCGCCGCGTCCTTGGCGGCGCGGTAGATCGCCTCCGAGGCGAACACGGCGGCGATGGTGGTCAGCGGAAGGTCGGGGAGGCTGCGATCGGCGAACGCTTGCGGGTGGTCCGAAGCCCAGGCCGCCTGCCAAATGGCGGTGCGCGCGACTTCGAGCCGGATCGCGATCTCGGCGAGCTTGGCGCCGATCGCCTGGTGCTCGATGATGCGGCGCCCGCCCTGGGTGCGCAGCTGCGCGTAGTCAAGCGCCGCCTCATAGGCGGCGCGGCCGACTCCGAGTTTGAGCGCCTGATCCTGCGGGATGTGGCGCCCCGCTCCGGCAGCGAGCGGGCCTTCCGCGCTGAGAAGATTCTCACCGGGCAGGCGGCAGTCGTCGAACGCCAATGCGCCGCAGGCGCCGTGGCGCGAGCGCGCGGCCGCCTCGGTCTCGATCACGGTGAGGCCGGGCGTGTCGCGCGGCACCAGCAGCGTGGCGACGGCATTTTCGCCGGTACTCGCGTGGACCACAAATAGCGCCGCGAACGACGCGCCGACGACGCGGTCCTTGCAGCCGTTGAGGATCCACCCATCGCCTGCGCGCACCGCGGCGGTCTTGAAAGGCGCGCGGCTTACCTGCGGTCGGTGATAATTGATGCCGAGCGTCGTGTCGTGGTCCGCCTCGTGCTCGGCGATGGCGAGGTGATAGCGCGGGTCCGCAAGGAACGCCGGCAAGAAGCGCGTACGCTGCTCCGCCGTCATCAAGCGGTCGAACAGCGCGTGGGCGAGCATCGCCGTCTGCGCCAGCACGGTGGCGACGTCGGGATCGCCGACGGCAAGCTCTTCGGTGACGATGCAGCAGGTGAGGTTGTCAGCGCCGGCGCCGCCGCGATCCTCGGACAGCGCGAGCGCGCGTAGCCCCATCTCTGAGGCCTTGTCGAGTGCCTCCACCAGCAGCGGCCGCGCGCGCGCCTCCAGGCGCTCCGGCTTGAGCGCGAGCGGCTTGATCACCTCTGCGACGAAATCGCGGACCGTGTCGCGGATTTGCAACTGCTCCGGACTGAGGTGAAGGTTGTACATTCGCTGCTCCGAGGTCTTGTGTACAGCCGCGCAGTTGTTACGCGAACCGCCTGATTGGCTCCGCCTCCGCTTGTTGCTTGTTGCCGTCGTTCCCGCGAAAGCGGGAACCCATATTCCAGAGCCTGTGGTTATGGGTCTCCGCTTGCGCGGGGACGACAGTCACATCAACCATCGGCCGGCTACGGTATCACTCTCCCTTGATGCCCGCGGTCTTGATCACGCCCGCCCATTTCTCCAGGTCCTTGCTGATGAGCTCGCCGAACCGATCGGGGCCGAGCGCAAACGGCGTTACCTGTTGCTCGGTGAGCTGCTTGACGACCTGCGGGTCATGCATGATCGCGAGCGTCTCCTTGGAGAGCCGCTCCACGATCTCCTTCGGCGTCCGTGCCGGCGCCACGATGCCGACCCACGGCGCCATTTCGAATCCCGGCACTGTTTCGGCGACCGCGGGCACGTCGGGGAGCGCCGGCATGCGCTTGGGCTCGGCCACCGCCAGCGCCACCACTTGGCCGGCTTGAACTGTTTGCAGCAGCGTCTGCACGTTGTTGAATCCCATCTGCACTTCGCCGCCGATCAGCGCGAGCGACGCGGGCCCCGTGCCCTTGTAAGGCACGTGCAAGAGCTTCACGCCGGTGGCCTGGGAAAACAGCTCCATCGCCAGATGGCTGAAGTTTCCGACCCCGGCGGAAGCATAGGCCAGCGCCGCGGGCTTCGACTTCGCCAGCGCGATCAGTTCCGACACCGAACGCGCCGGCACCGACGGGTGCACGGCCAGCATCCCGGGAAACCGCACCATAGTCGCCACCGGGACGAAGTCGCGCAGCGGAGCGTAGGGGATCTTCTCGTAGAGCGACGGGTTGACCACCAGCGGCGTGTCGGAGCAGGTCGAGATGGTGTAGCCGTCGGGATCGGATTGCATCAGCGCTTGCAGGCCGATGGCGCCGTTGGCGCCGGCGCGGTTCTCGACGAACACCTGCTGGCCCAGCCGCTCGGAGAGGTGCTTGGCGGCGAGGCGCGCGATGAAGTCGGTGCCGCCCCCCGCCGGGAACGGCACGATCATCTTGATCGCGCGTTGCGGCCAGGTTTGCACCGGTGCTTGCGCCCAAGCCAGCGCCGGCAAGGCGGTTGCGAGCACCAGCGTCGCGGCGAGCTTGGCGAGATGAATGCGCATGTTCGTCCTCCCGATGTCGCGCCGGTTGCTCCGGCGCGGCTTGTCGCAGCTATCCTTGCACGGCTGCGGCGATGGCGTCTCCCATTTCCGTGGTGCTTGCTTGCCCGCCGAGATCCCGGGTCAGGTGCTTGCGTCCGGCGATCAGCGTCTTGACCGCCGCCTGGATACGGTTGGCGGCGGCGCTCGCCTTCGGCTCGTTGCGTTTGCGGCCGAGCCAGGCGAGCAGCATCTGGCCCGACATGATCATGGCGTAGGATTGGCGATGTTGCGTCCAGCGATGTCGGGCGCCGAGCCGTGGGTTGCTTGCGCCATCGCCTGCCGTTCGCCTACGCATAGACCGGGCGCCAAGCCCAGCCCGCCCACCAGGCCCGCGCCGATGTCGGTCAGGATGTCGCCGAACTGGTTGGTCGTCACCACCACGTCGAACTGCTGCGGCGCCGTGACGAGCTTCATCGAGATCGAGTCGATCATCATCTCCTCGAACGTCACGTCCGGATACTCGCGCGCGACCTTGCGGCATTCCTCGGCGAACATGCCGCAGGCGAGCCGATAGACCGGCTCCTTGTGCGCGGCCGTGACCTTCTTGCGTTCGCGGGTGCGGGCGATCTCGAAGGCTTCGCGTGCGACGCGGTTCGATCCTTTGCGCGTGATGACGCGCATGGCGACCGTGATGTCGTCGTTGGGCCGGAACTCCGGCAACCCGGCGACGACCGTCTCAGAATAGAGCATTCCCTCGGTGAGCTCGCGCAGGAACACGATGTCCACGTTCTCGTGAATCGATGGAATCGGGGCATGCGACAGCGCCGGGCGCACCGCCGCGAACAGATCGAACTTTTTGCGAACCGGCGGCATCACCCAGGTGGCATCCCCGCGCGGATAGGCGGCGTGCCCGATCGGTCCCATCACCCAGCCGTCGAGCTCGTGCAAGGTCTGCTCGGTCACCGCCGGAAGGGTATTGCCGTGCTGCTCGTGCCCGTGCTTGCCGATCGGCAGCGCCCGCCAGTCGATGTCGAGCCGCTCGCGCGCGGCGGCGGCCTTCATCACCTTGATGCATTCCGGAACGACTTCGAGGCCGATGTCGTCGCCCAGCAGGATGCCGATCTTCAAGCTCACTCCTCCACGACGATGCCGGTGTCCTGGACATCGCGCTTCCAGCTCGCCATTTCGTCTCGCAGCCAGCTCTTGGCATCCTCGAGCGCGGATCGCCGCGGGACGAGCATTCCGCCGCGTGCGAACGCCTCCTGCATCTCTGGGACGCCCATCGCGACGACGAACGCCTTGCGTAGCGTCTCGATGATCTCGGCCGGCACTGCCGACGGTGCGAAAGCGGCCACCCATTG
>JBKOXY010000187.1:0-1806 GCA_046725125.1 Pseudomonadota bacterium
ATCCGTGCGGCGCATGCGGCCTCGCGCGGCACCTACGGTGCGCCGCGCATCCATGCCGAGTTGACGGCCAAGGGAATGCGCGTCGGCCGCAAGCGCGTCGCTCGGCTGATGTCGCAGACTGGCCTTGCCGGTGTGAGCCGCCGCAATTCGTTGTCACCACGGCCAAGAGCGACAGCCGTCAGGCTCCGGACCTGGTGGAACGCGACTTCACCGCGTCAGTGCCTGATCGGCTGTGGGTGGCGGATATCACGTATGTCCCGACATGGGCGGGTTTTCTCTATCTCGCGGTGGTGCTCGATGCCTTCAGCCGCCGCATCGTTGGCTGGTCGATGGCCACCACGCTCGCCACACGACTGGTGCTCGATGCTCTGAACATGGCGCTCATGACACGGCGACCAAGGGGCGTGATCCACCACTCCGACCAGGGTTCGCAATACACCTCGATCGAGTTCGGCCACCGCTGTCGTGAGGCGGGTGTGCGACCCTCGATGGGTTCGGTCGGCGATGCCTATGACAACGCCATGTGCGAAAGCTTCTTCGCGACCCTCGAATGCGAACTGCTCGATCGCTGCCGGTTCAAGACGCAGACCGAGGCGAGAAGCGCAGTGTTCGCCTTCATCGAGGGCTTCTACAATCCGCGACGCCGTCATTCATCGATCGGATACCTCTCACCGATTGACTACGAACACCGGCATCACGCAGCAACCGTCGATCGCGACGTACACCAGTCTGCCGCCGTGCTCGCGGCCGTCAAGGACAAGCCCTTCGGGCGGCCGCAGGAAGCGGCCGTCCTTGACCGCCACTGCGCGCGGCAGCCGCGTCAGTACGCGGGTCGGGACGGAAGAATGGCTCCGCCGGGGGCCGAACCAAAGAATGCCACGAACCGGAGGTTAACATGACGTAAAGCCAGAGAGCCTGATCCCAAGCTCTCATCTCTCCACGAAACCGGGGTAAGTCCAATCCGCGGTTTGCCGCACCTACAGCAGCGAATTTGCGCGATCGAACGGAGGCTTTTTGGGTCGAGCTCCACAACCGGATGCCGGCGGTGCTGAAACCGGAGGCGTGGCCGCTGTGGCTTGGCGAGCAGCCGGCCGAGTTGGCGCAGCTCAAGGCGCTGCTGGCCCCCTACCCTTCCGATGAGATGATCTGCTGGCCGGTCAGCCCGCGCGTCGGCAACGTGAAGTACAACGATCCAAGTTTGATCGAGCCGATTGCTGCGGCATAATCGTCCCGGTTCCCTGGACGGGACATTGAACTATGGAATATCGGCGGTCGGTGTCGTTTTGCTACAGGGGGGATCGAGCCCCCTGTCGATCGTCCGGACCCGGTGTTCTTGCGCCGGGGTTTTCGCTCTGAAGCGTTCTCGACCCCATCTGCCCGCCACAAGCCAGCGGCACTACGTGATCTTTCCAGTATCTCGGGCAAGGGCCGCTCATCATGCCGATCGACGGGCAATTATGCTCGCGTTGGAACTCGCGTGCGATGGCGCGGGAGCGCGGTGCCGGAGTGGGGTCGGCTCGGGTGCGGGAAATGCGGGAGCCGGGATGTCGGTTTCGTGGTGAGCGGAAGCAGGCGCGATCCGCTATTCTGATGCTCGCCAAAGACCCCACGATTCGCACGAAAGCGCGTGACTAATCACGTCGCTGACGGCAGGAGGCCTTAGAAAGGCTAGGGCCAATCGGCGCTATTGATTGCCGCGCGATGCGCCTTCATAAGAGCGGCCGAGAAGGTCTGCGGGTTCCACGCTGCAACCTTGGTGAAAGCCCGCGGGATCGACCTGCCGGGTCACTTGCCGCGGTCCACACT
>JBKOXY010000014.1:0-2426 GCA_046725125.1 Pseudomonadota bacterium
AGCGCGGCGCCTCCGATCTCGTCCAGCGTCACACCCCGGCGCAGCGGCGCGTGGCGTTGCTGGAAGGCGAACATCTGCCGCGCGTCGCCGATGCCGGCGCCGGCCAGCGTGCGGATCGGCCCGGCCGATATGGCGTTGACGCGGATGGCGGACGGCCCGAAGTCGACCGCGAGATAGCGCACCGACGCTTCCAGCGCCGCCTTTGCAACTCCCATGACATTGTAGTTCGGCATCGCCCGCTGCCCGCCATTGTAGGTCAGCGTGACCATCGCTCCGCCGGCCGGCATCAGCGCCGCCGCGCGTTTCGCCACCTCGGTGAAGGAGAAGCACGAGATGATCATCGTACGCGCGAAGTTCTCGCGCGTGGTGTCGGCATAGCGGCCCTTGAGCTCGTTCTTGTCGGAGAAGGCGATGGCGTGCACGAGGAAATCGAGCGACCCCCATTTCTCCGCAATGGCGGCAAACGTGGCGTCGACCGAGGCGATCTGCTCGACGTCGCACGGCAGCAAAAGCGAAGCGCCCACCGACTCCGCCAGCGGCCTGACGCGTCGGCCGAGCGCCTCGCCCTGATAACTGAAGGCGAGCGTCGCGCCCTGACCGGCGAGCGTCCTGGCGATGCCCCACGCGATCGAGTGGTCGTTGGCGACCCCCATGATCAGCCCGCGCTTGCCCTGCATCAATTGTGTCATGGTGCCCAAACTTTACCGCTCTGCCGCCCGCCCCTCGCGCGTCCCGAATTGATCGTCATGCGTTCCTCAAACATCGAGGCGCTTGAGCACCACCGAGGCGTTGGTGCCGCCGAAACCGAACGAGTTCGACAGCACGCAGCCGAGCTTCACGTTGTCGCGGCGTTCGCGCACAATCGGCACGCCGGCGAAAGCCGGATCGAGATTCTCGATATTGGCGCTTTCGCAGATGAAGCCGTTGTTCATCATCAGCAGCGAATAGATCGCTTCCTGTGCGCCGGCCGCGCCGAGCGAATGGCCGGTGAGCGATTTCGTGGCCGCGATCGGCGGACATTGCTCGCCGAAGACTTCGCGGATCGCCTCGATCTCCTTGACGTCGCCGATCGGGGTCGAGGTCGCGTGCGGGTTGATGTAATCGACCGGCGCCTCGACGCTCTTGAGCGCCATTTTCATGCACCGCACCGCCCCTTCGCCCGAAGGCGCCACCATGTCGAAGCCGTCGGAGGTGGCGCCATAGCCGGCGACCTCGCCATAGACGCGCCCGCCGCGAGCCTTGGCGTGTTCGAGTTCCTCCAGCACCAGCACGCCGGCGCCACCGGCGATGACGAAGCCGTCGCGGTCGACGTCGTAGGCGCGCGACGCCTTCTGCGGCGTCTGGTTGAAGCTCGAGGACATGGCGCCCATGGCGTCGAACAGCACGGAGAGCGTCCAGTCGAGCTCCTCGCAGCCGCCGGCAAAGATCACGTCTTGCTTGCCCAGCTGGATCAATTCCGTAGCGTTGCCGATGCAATGGTTCGACGTCGCACAGGCCGACGAAATCGAATAGTTGACGCCCCTGATCTTGAACCAGGTGGCGAGCGTCGCCGAGGCGGTGGACGACATCGCTTTGGGTACGGCGAAGGGCCCGACGCGCTTGGGGCTTTTGTTGCGGGCGGTATCGGCGGCCTCGACGATGGCGCGCGTCGACGGCCCGCCCGAGCCCATGATGATACCGGTCATCTCGTGGGAAATTTCGCCGTCCTCGAGCCCGGCATCACGGATCGCCTGCTCCATGGCAACGTGGTTCCAGGCCGCGCCGCCGCCGAGGAAACGCATGGCGCGACGATCGATCGCCTCTTCCGCGTTGAGGGTGGGCGCTCCGTGCACCTGACAGCGAAACCCAAGCTCGGCATATTTATCGGCGCGCGAAATGCCCGACTTGGCCTCGCGCAGGCTCGCCAGAACTTCCTGGGTGTTGTTGCCGATCGATGAGACGATGCCCATCCCGGTGACGACGACCCGTCTCATGAATGCCTCGTCCGCATCTCGATGCGCAGAGCGAGCGAGCGCTCCGGCCGCCGTCAACCTCCGCTCGGCTGCATCACTTCGTCGCGGAACAGACCGACCTTGAGGTCCATCGCCCGATAGATGATCGAACCGTCCGCCGACAGCCAACCGTCGGCGATCCCGAGCACGAGCTTGCTGCGCATGACCCGCTTGATGTCGATGCCATAGACCACGTTCTTGACCGTGGGGAGAACCTGGCCGGAGAGTTTCAGTTCGCCGAGCCCGAGCGCGCGTCCCTTGCCGGGAGCGCCGAGCCAGCCCAGGAAAAAGCCGAGCAGCTGCCAGAGCGCATCGAGGCCCAGGCAGCCGGGCATGACCGGATCGCCCTTGAAATGGCAGGGGAAGAACCAGAGGTCCGGCTTGAGCTCAAGCACGGCGCGGACCAGGCCCTTGCCGTATTCGCCGCCGGCTTCC
>JBKOXY010000173.1:0-6669 GCA_046725125.1 Pseudomonadota bacterium
GAGGTGCAATGCCATAAGGATGGTGTTGGGAATGCATTCAGTGCCTTCGCGCTGGAAGTGATGCTCGGCCATCCAGAAACAGTTGTAGCCAAGGCCATCCATGAGCGTGGCCATGGACTCGGCCTTGCTCAGCGCAGTTGCGAGGTGGGCGTTCGAGTAACGCCGCTCGTTGATGGGCGTTCCGCCATAACCGATGTTGTCGAGGTCGGTATGACCGGCATAGAGGCTGTCAAACTTGGTGATCATCGCGAATTTTCGGTCCCCTACCAGCCAGGGCCGGATTGCAGGATATCGAATTGGCAATCGTCAGTCAGGGGGGTATGGCGAGGATGCTGGAGGCGCCAGCGCATAGTTCGCATGCGCTCGTTCGCTGCGACGCACCAAGTTCGATTCTCGGCCTTATACGGCCTCGCCCCGGAATGACGGCGTGTGGGGGTACATCAATAAGTCTTGGCGCCCGCCTGTGCCATTCGTTAGCTCACGCCCGGAGGACTAGCCATGGATCTCGGAATTGCCGGCCGCAAGGCGATCGTCTGTGCCTCGAGCCGCGGACTCGGCCGCGCCTGTGCCTTCGCGCTCGCGCAGGCGGGCTGCGACGTGGTCATCAACGGGCGGGACGGCAAAACGCTCGATGCCACCGCCGCTGAACTGCGGCAGGCGACCGGCGCCAAGGTGACCCCGGCGGTCGGCGACGTCGCCACGCCCGCAGGCCAAGCGGCGCTGCTCGGCGCCTGCCCGGAGCCGGACATTCTGGTGAACAACAACGGGGGGCCGCCGTTCCGCGATTTTCGCGAGCTCACGCGTCAAAACATCATCGACGGTGTCATCGCCAACATGGTGGTCGCGATCGAGCTCATCCAGAAAGTCATCGATCCGATGCGCGCCAAGAAATTCGGCCGCATCGTCAACATCACCTCGGGTTCGGTGAAGATGCCGCTCTCAGGCCTCGATCTCTCCTCAGGCGCACGCGCGGGTCTGACCGCTTTTCTCGCCGGGGTTGCGCGCTCGGTTGCCGCCTCCAACGTCACCATCAATTTCCTGCTGCCCGGCACATTCGAGACCGAACGACTGCGCTCGAACATGGCGGCGAATGCCAAGAACAGGGGCATCTCGATCGAGCAGGCAAGGAACGAACGCATGGCAACCGTTCCCGCCAAGCGCTTCGGCACGCCGGACGAATTCGCCGCCGCCTGCGCCTTTCTGTGCTCCGCCCAGGCCGGCTACATCACCGGGCAAAACCTTCTCATCGACGGCGGCGTATTCCCGGGTGCGATGTAAGGGCCCAAACGCGAACGAGGCCGGCTCGCGCCGGCCTCGTCGCACCCCCCATTAAACCAAATGACCCGGCACAGCCCTGAGGAGGGGACTTGCCATTGTTTGTCGGCCCCCGAACCCGCGTCGCTTGCAGCTTGGCGCGCGGACCAGGTGCATGCGGTAATCCTGTCCGCGGAAGGTTCCGATTGCAATTGAAAAGGCCGCGTAAATGGCTCGCTTGACCGATATTCTCAGCGTCTGTTGCCGATGGGCAACAGATATGCAGCGCACAAGTGCCTTTGCGGACACACTTTGCCGAACCGCTGATTGTCCTGACCCCATCCTGCCCACAACCGCGCGCACTTCCTTGCCCGCCGCGGGCAGGAGACGCATGATCCCGTGCCCCTGATGCCAACTGCCCCCTTCAGCCCGAGGAGAATCCATGAAGCTCGTCCGCTTCGGCCCGCGCGGCCGTGAGAAGCCCGGAATCATCGACTCCAAAGGCGGCATCCGCGATCTCTCGAAAGTGGTGCCGGATATCGCCGCCGACGCGCTGTCGCCCAAAGGCCTGGCCAAGATTCGCAAGAGCGCGATCGACAAGCTGCCGCTCGTTCGCGGCAAGGTGCGGCTGGGCGCCTGCGTCGGCGGCGTCGGCAATTTCATCGCCATCGGGCTCAATTATTCCGACCACGCAGCCGAGACCGGCGCGCCGATTCCGAAAGAGCCGATCATCTTCAACAAGGTGACGTCCTGCATCTGCGGGCCGAACGACGACACGATCATTCCGAAGGCGTCGAGCAAGCTCGACTGGGAGGTCGAGCTCGCCATCGTCATTGGCCAGCGCGCGCGCTACCTGTCGAAAGACAAGGCACTGGATGTCGTCGCCGGCTATTGCCTGGCGAACGACGTTTCCGAGCGCGTGTTCCAGATCGAGCGCGCCGGGCAATGGATCAAGGGCAAAAGCTCCGAGACCTTCGGCCCGCTCGGCCCCTGGTTGGTCACCAAGGACGAGATCAAGGACCCGCAGCGCCTCGACATGTGGCTCGACGTCAACGGCGAGAAGCGCCAGCGCGGCAACACCAGAACCATGATTTTCGACTGCAAGCACCTCGTCTGGTACTGCTCGCAGTTCTTCGTGCTGGAGCCGGGCGACGTCATTACCACCGGCACGCCGCCGGGCGTTGGGCTCGGCATGAAGCCGGAGCCGAAATTCCTCAAGGCCGGCGACGTGGTCACGCTCGGGATCGACGGGCTGGGCGAGCAACGGCAGAAGGTGGTGAAGGCCAAGGCGTAGCATCACCGCGGCTTTCCGCGCGTCTTCAATGCGCTATGCGCGATATCCGGCGCGTACTCATAAATCCGGTTCACTGTGGCTTGGCGGCAACAGGAACGCAGGAATTTGGTCACGATGATCATATTCAATCATGCCCTCCGAGAAAGGGGGCGCGAAATGATCGTCGACCTAGAGAGCTGGGAAGCAGGTTATGACGACGGTTTGCTTGGCTGCCCGTCTCAATGCACGCCAGGTCTCGACCGGTTCTCGTATTCGAGCGGCTACTTCCAGGCTCGCGCATGCCGTGCGGGGACGCAGGAAGACCTTCGGCGGCGCGACACTCGGTCGTCAACGCAGCGGGCCCCTCAACGATACGGCGGCAGCTCTCGGCTGATCATCATTTAAGCCGCGCCGCCAAGCAGCGTGATGACCTTCATTCGATCACCGGAGAAGCTTGTGCCGTAGCGCGATCGCGGCCGAGATGCTTGGGGCTGCGCGCTCAGCGCTGCAGAACGCCAATTGCACGGTTTGCAAAACCGAGCCGCTCAGCCATCACGGTAATTATGTAAGTCAGTAGAGCGTGACTCAGCCCGGGGTTCTCGCGCTTGATGCGCTCATAGGCGCTGGCGCTGAGCTCGTAGAGCACGCTAACCACCTCCGCCTGCATCGTGGCGCTACGCGGCTGCCGCGTGATGAGACCCATCTCGCCGATCGTCGTGTGCGGCCCCAGGCTACGTACGCGGACCGGGGCGCTGCCTCCGTTCACCATGATGCCGACTCGGCCGTCCAAGATGAAATGCATGGAGTTGGCCGGGTCCCCCTCGCGTACGATGATTTCGCGCGGCTGAACCTCTATCCGCTTGCAATGCTGGATCAGCTGGTCAGCATTCTCCGCACCGCCGAGCGCTTCGGTGAACCACTCGCGCAGGGTGCTGGCCTCGCGGTTATGCGTTTGGTGCGCCTTGATAATCGTGTTCTCACACGATTCAAGGGCAGCGTCGAGATTGGGCGCCACAATGATGTCGGAAATAAACCGGGTGGCACGGAAGGCTTTTTCCAGGTCGCGCGTGAGAGACGTGAATATCATCCGTGCGCCGCACTGGTCAGCGACCTGCTTAATCTGTGTGAAGCTAAATGTCGCGGATGAGTCGATTCCGGTGACGAGCCGAAAATCGAACAACAGGAAGCGGCACTTTTCTTTTGCAAGCAGTGCCTTGACGTGTTGGTGGAGCCGGTTGGCCGAGCCGAAAAATAGGTAGCTGTGCAGAAACATACCCTGAATTTCACGGCCATATTCGGTGAGGAGCACCAACTCGTCAGGTCTGCGGTCAAGCGAGCTGTGATACTCAGAACCATCGAAGCTGAACTTGATTGCGTGCACTCGGCTTACGCTCAATGCGAACGTCGCAAGGCCGACCACTATTCCGATCAGTACACCGGCGATGAAGCCCCACTCGACGATTATCAACGCGATACCAGCGAGCGATATGTATTCGACGCAGGAGAGATACCGCCACGAATCGAGCAGCCATCGATAAAGCAGGTACAGGCCACTGTAGAGCAGCAGACCGCCCAGGACGAACTTCGGCACGTAAGCGAGAAAGCCGGAGCCGGCCGCTAGTACGAGACCCGAGATGGCCGCGACCGTAAGTCCAGAAAGCCGGCCTCTACCGCCTACCTCATAATTGAGCGTGGTTCGGCTCAGGGAGCTACAGGTGACACATCCGCCAAGGCTGGCCGACAATAGATCGGCAGAACCGACTGCATTGAGCTCGCGCTCTAGGTCCGCCTCATAACGAGTTTCAAGTTCAATCCCAGTCGTATTGAGCAGCACACTCATCACAGTCACGAACATCATGGCAATGATGTCGCCGGCCAGGTGCGGAAGCGCCGGCCACGGGAACCGGCTGAGCTCGTCGAAGTTCCAGGGAAGCGTGAGCGCGACCGCGGCCTCGGGCTTGAACAGCCAGCCGACCGCTTGTGCGTCGGTTATTGAGATGCCCGTCGCAAAGAAAGCGAGATGTGCCGCTGCTATCCCTGCCAATATTAGTCCGAGCAGGACAAGTGGGTTTCCAAAACGGCGCAACCCGAAATACAGCGAGACCGCAATCGCTGCCGCCGCTGTGAGCTTAGAGAGACTTGCGGGACTGACGAGTGCATGAATGTTGGCAGCGGCAAGCCGCATGTCTGTAATCACCTGACTAGCACCTGAAACCATTAGCCATCCCGTCGCCCCGAGGAACCCGCCAATCACCGGGTAGGGCACGAAGCGGATCGCACGGCCCGCCCTTGCCAGTCCGAGTCCGCAGAGCAGAATGCCAACGAGCATCGAGCTCAGCGCCATAAGAAGCAGCGTTGGCTCAAGAACATGGTCGGTCGCGCCGTTTGCGACGAGCCACGCGACAAAGGCAGCCACGAGGGTCGCGGTGACGACAGAGGTGGAGCTGTCTGGTCCTGCTATGGTGAAGGGCACCGAGCTGCGCAGCGCCACGACTAATGCGCCGACCGTAGTCGCGATGAAGGTCGCGGCGATCCCATAGCCGAGCCATGGCGCAAGCGGACCGGAAAAAATGAATGCTGCATAGGAGACGCGCTCCGTAGCCGACTTTGATTCTCAGTCATGTCGACGACCAGCTCCGGCAAAGTCGCGACTGACTTTTATGGTTAACGGCGGTTAGACGGCCATCTTAACAAAGTGATGATCTGGCGTCTGATTGATCCTTCGCAGAGCACGACGCGGCGCGCCACAATATCCTTAACGAACGGTTAACAAGCATAACAAACGCGTTGCCGATCGATCCTCTCCAGGCGAGGCTGATATCAGAAAAGCCCGTGGACTCGTTTTGCGGCCTTGGGACGCGCTAAAACGCGCCGATGGACCCCGTAGAGTCATGGAGAGGCAAAAAGGCCCTCGGGGGCTCTCCCGGCAGCTTGACGCCCCACCTGCCGCATCGCATCCTCGCGCGGCTCATGGACCGCCTTGCCGTTGTAAGCGAGTGCCGACAGCAAGCTGCGGACTGCCGCGCACGCGCGGAAGCGGCGATTGAAGAGAGGATGCGGTCGCTGCTGGTTTCGATGGCTTTGATCTGGACCAAGCTGGCTGAAGAGGCCGAACAGATTGGGCGCATCCGCGAGAATGAACGAATGTGAGAGGAAAATAATGATGAGGGCGTTGTTCTTGCGTGTTGCGATTGGGACTTGCGCAGCAATCTCGCTCGGTGCCTCTGCCGCAAATGCTCAGTCAGTGAAACCAAAATCCCCGGGAGAGATTGCAGCGGCGAGCGAGCGCATTGCCCAGCGAAATGAAGATTGCAGGCGTCAGGCGCGAGAGCAGCATTTGCATCTCGTAAAGCGCTACCGCTTCATGCGCAACTGCAAGCGGCAGTGACCGTAGAAGCGTCCCGCAAAGCCGCGCTGCTGGATTCTCATGCCACTTTTCCTGTTTTTCTCCTGTTGTTTACAGGGAGAGCGCATTTTGTGCGCATGCGAGGTAACAAAATGCTTGACTCCGCGTAACGGAATCTTCCAAGAATCCATTATTCACCAGAACTGCGTAAGAAGCCCGGGCTAACCGCCGCGGGCTTTTTTCATCGCCGCATTCACGAACCGTGTTCGTGAGCACGCGGGCGCATGCGTGCGCGCGCGGCGTGTTGTTCACTCGCAACGAAGGAGACCCAAGTCATGCAGTTTCAAAAAGGCCAAAGCGGCAATCCGGCCGGCCGGCCGCGCGGATCGCGCAACAAGACGACCGTGCTCATGCAGAACCTGCTCGAGGGCGAGGCCGAGGCGATCGCGCGCAAGGCGATCGAGATGGCGAAAGCCGGCGACATGGCCGCGATCCGCGTGTGCATGGACCGCCTCGCATCGATCCGCAGAAAGGATCCGGTCGCCTTCGAGCTGCCGCCGGTGGACAAGGCGAGGGATAGCGCGGCGGCGGTGGCCGCCGTTATCTCGGCCATGGCGACGGGCGATCTGACGACCAGCGAGGCCGCCGAGGTCGCCAAGATCATCGATGTCTACGTGCGTACGCTCTCGGCGACGGATTTCGAGGAGCGGCTCGAGCGGCTCGAACGCGCCGCGAACACGTCGACGGCGCGCACAGCACCGGCGCATGGGGATGATGCCGTGGCGGCGGCCGATGC
>JBKOXY010000089.1:0-4368 GCA_046725125.1 Pseudomonadota bacterium
GCATGCTCATTCGCCACCGCCGCGCAGCCGATCAGGCCGGGTTCCTCGCAGGTGATGAGGAGCGTCGGGATTGCCTCGAGCAGGTGCTGGTAGGGCGGGTGCGCCTCGAAGGCGGCGCGGAACTGCGGCTCGTCGAGCAGCGGCCCAAGCCCGCTGGCGACGCCGCCGGCGATGTAGATGCCGCCGAGCGCCTTGAAGGTGAGCGCGAGCCCGCCGGCAAAGCGCCCGAGCAAGCGCACGAACAGCCGCGCCGCCGCCTGCGCCGAAGGCTCGCGCGCCAGCGCGCTTGCGGCAATGGTCTCTGCCTCGTGGCAGGCCGCCCGCGGGTCGAGCGCGCGCGCGAGCCGCACCAGACCGGGGCCGGACAGCACCGCCTCGGCGCTGACCGCCCCGCACTCCTGGCGAAGCCGCGCGAACACCTCGAATTCCTCCGCCGCCTGCGGACCGAACGAGGCATGTCCGCCCTCGCTCGCCACCACGTGCCAGCGGCCATCCGCGGGCAACAGCGCCGCCACCCCCAGGCCGGTGCCGGGGCCGAGAACGACCTTGACGCCCGCGCGCGCCGCGACCGGCTTGCCCAGCGGCCGCGTCTGCGCCGAGCCGAGCCGCGGCAGCGCCCAGGCGATGGCCTCGAAATCGTTCAGCACGCGAAGCTGCGAAAATCCGAAGCGCTTGGCGAATTCGCGCCGCCGCAAGCGCCAGCCGGTCCGATTGGTGAGCGCGATCTCCTCGCCGTCGACCGGGCCGGCCACGGCGAACGTCGCCGCGGGCGGGTGCGCGCCGGTCTCCTCGAGGTAGCGCGCGACCGCCGCGTCGAGGTCGGCGACCGTGTCGTTCTCGATCACCGACATGCGCTCGGGCGGGCCAGCGGAATTGGCGAGCGCAAACCGGCTCTTGCTGCCGCCGATATCGGCGAGGAGGGTCGTACCCATCGCGGCTACCCCGACTGATAACCCTCTCCTAGCCAACGGGTTGCCGCGTCGGCAAGCCGGAATTGCAGTTTTTCCGTGCTGCAGCTGCTCAGTACGACCGCGGCAGGCCGAGGACGTGCTCGGCGAGGTAGGACAGGATCAAATTGGTCGAGATCGGCGCGGTCTGATAAAGCCGCGTCTCACGGAACTTGCGCTCGACGTCGAACTCCTCGGCAAAGCCGAAGCCGCCGTGGGTCTGCAGGCACATGTCCGCCGCCGCCCAGGAGGCGTCGGCGGCGAGGAGCTTGGCCATGTTGGCCTCGGCGCCGCACTCGCGCCCGGCCTCATAGAGGGCCGCGGCCGCGCCCACCATCAACTCGGCCGCCCGCATCTGCGCATAGGCGCGCGCGATCGGGAACTGCACGCCCTGGTTCTGGCCGATCGGCCGGCCGAACACGATCCGCTCCTTGGCATAGCCGGTCGCCTTGGCGATGAACCACTTGGCATCGCCGATGCATTCGGCCGCGATCAGGATGCGCTCGGCATTCATGCCGCTCAGGATGTAGCGGAAGCCCTGGCCTTCCTCGCCGATGAGGTTTTCCGCCGGCACGCGCAGATCGTCGAAGAACAGCTCCGTCGTCGCGTGGTTCATCATGGTGCGGATCGGATTGATGCTGATGCCAGTGCCTTGCGCGAGCCGCATGTCGACGAGAAAGACCGAGAGGCCGTCGCTGCGCCGCGTCACCGCTTCGCGCGGAGTGGTGCGGGCAATGAGCAGGAGAAGATCGGAATGCTCGGCGCGCGACGTCCAGATCTTCTGCCCGTTGATGATGTAGTGGTCGCCCTCGCGCACCGCGGTGGTGCGCAGGTTGAGCGTGTCGGAGCCGGAGGTCGGCTCGGTGACGCCGAACGCCTGCAGCCGCAGCTCGCCCGACGCAATCGCCGGCAGCCAGCGCGCCTTCTGCGCCGCGCTGCCGTGCCGCAGCAAGGTGCCCATGGTGTACATCTGGGCGTGGCAGGCTGCGCCGTTGCACCCCGACGCCTGGATCTCCTCCATGATCGCCGCCGCGGCCGTCATGCTCAGCCCGCTGCCGCCATATTCCTCCGGGATCAGCGCGGCGAGAAAACCAGCTTGCGTGAGCGCCGCGACGAACTCGGTCGGATAGGCCCGCTCGCGGTCGAGGTCGCGCCAATATTCGCCGGGAAACTTGGCGCACAGGGCGCGAACGGACTCGCGGATCTGCGCGAGGTCCTCGTTCGCGGGACTACGCTCGACTTGGGCCATCGGTTTCAAACCGCACTTCCCATCGTCTCACGTCGGCGCGGCTTTCGTAGACGATGTAAGTCTGCCGCATCCTCGTTCGCGAGCTTACACCGGATCCCAGGAGAACACGTCGCTCGAACGTTCGAGCGGCGTGAACGAAGGCGCGAGCGCCCCCCTGAGCTGCTGGGCGATGTTCTCCGGCGTCCAGCCGTCGGAGCGATGGATGGCGCGAACCACGCGCGGCTGATTGAACAGAAAAATCTCGTTGTTGCGAACGCCGAAAATCTGGCCGGAAATGCCCTCGGCGCGGTCGGAGGCGAGGTAGACCGTCAGCGGCGCGATCTTTTCCGGCGTCATCTGCTGCATGCGTTCGACCCGCAGCTTTTCCTCGGGAGTCTCCGTCGGGATCGAATCGATCATCCGCGTCCAAGCGAACGGCGCGATACAGTTCGAGCGCACCTTGAAGCGCTGCATGTCGAGCGCGATGCCGCGGGAGAGCCCCACGATTCCGAACTTGGCCGCCATGTAATTGGCCTGGCCGAAATTGCCGACCAGCGCCGAGGTCGACGTCATGTGCACAAAGGCGCCGCCATTCTGCTCGCGGAACTGGACCGCGCAGGCCCGGCTCATGTTGAAGGAGCCGTTGAGATGCACCGCCAGCACGTCCGACCAGTCCGACCAGCTCATGCGATGGAAGATGCGGTCGCGCAAGATGCCGGCGTTGTTGACCAGGATGTCAACGCGGCCGAAGGCGGCGACCGCGGCCTTCACGATTTCGTCGGCGTTCTTGGGCTCGGCGATCGAGAGCGTCGAGGCGATCGCCTCGCCGCCGCTGCGCTTGATCTCCTCGACCACCTCCTGCGCGGGCGAGGCATCCGTGCCGGCGCCTTCGAGGCTCGCGCCGATGTCGCTGACGACGACGGCGGCGCCCTCGCGCGCCATCATCAGCGCAATGCCGCGGCCGATGCCGCGGCCGGCGCCGGTGACGATTGCGACCTTGCCGGCGACCATGCCTGTCATGCGTCGTTCTCTTCGATGCGGCCGTGGACGCGACCCGCCATCTGTTTACCCCCACACCTCGTCCGCGACCTCGACGATGCGGCGCAGTTTTGCCCACTGCTCGTCCTCGGTCAGCAAATTGCCCTCCTCGGTCGAGGCGAAGCCGCACTGGCCGGACATGCAGAGCTGGTCGAGCGGAGCATATTTCGCCGCCTCCTCGATGCGGCGCTTGAGCTCGTCCTTGCTTTCGAGCTTGCCGCTCTTGGTGGTCACGATGCCGAGCACGACGAGCTTGCCTTTGGGCAGCATGCGCAGCGGTTCGAAGCCGCCGGAACGCGGATCGTCGTACTCCATGAAATATCCGTGCACCTTGATCTTGTTGAACAGGATTTCCTGCACCGCGTCGTAGCCGCCGGTGCCCATGAAGGTCGATTTGTAGTTGCCGCGGCACAGGTGCATGGTGATGGTCATGTCGGAGGGGATGTCGGACATCGCGGTATTGATGAGATCGCCGTAAAGCTCGCCGAGCCGTTCGGGATTGTCGCCGCGGGCGCTCATCTGCTGGCGATATTTCGGATCGCACAGCATGGCGATGAAGACCTCGTCGAGCTGGAGGTAGCGGCAGCCGGCGTCGGCGAAGGCGCGCACCGCCTTGCGGTAGGCCTGCCCGAGGTCGGCGAAGAATTGATCGAGCTCGGGATAGACCGTCTTGTCGATCGGAGTCATCACCGGGCGGCCGTAGATCGCCGAGGGAGCCGGGATCGTGATTTTCGGCGTACGCTCGGTGTGCGCCTGCACGAACTTGAAATGCTCGATCATCGGATGGCCGGAAAATCCCAGCTTGCCGGCGACGCGCACGCCCTCGTTGCGGGTGGTGACGCCGGCAAATGCAATGCCGGTATCCATGACATGGCGTTCGACCCCGTCGAGGCCCCAGAGAAAATCGAGGTGCCACCAGGAACGGCGGAACTCGCCGTCGGTGACGGCTTGCAGCCCCACCTCCTCCTGCTTCTTGATCACCCGCTCGATCTCGCGGTCCTCGACCGCCTTGAGATCCGCCGCGCCGATCTCGCCCTTCGCGCGCTTCTCGCGCGCCGCCTTCAGCGCCGCCGGGCGCAGCAGGCTACCCACGTGATCGGCGCGGAATGGGGGCTTGGCTCGCTTCATGACTGGACCTGTCGCGTTGTCATCGTC